>SVKJ01000008.1 GCA_015068525.1 Oscillospiraceae bacterium
GAGGGTGTATAAAGCACCTTTAACCATGATCAGTGGTGATTGCCAAAGGGGTACACCTGTTCCCATTCCGAACACAGAAGTTAAGCCTTTGAACGCCGAAAATACTTGGTGGGAGACCGCCCGGGAAGATAGGTAGCTGCTGATCTTTTAATCCTCAATAGCTCAGTCGGTAGAGCATGCGGCTGTTAACCGCAGGGTCGTTGGTTCGAGTCCAACTTGAGGAGCCAACAAACAGTTTGCCTTATGCAAACTGTTTGTTATATGGCCCGTTGGTCAAGCGGTTAAGACACCGCCCTTTCACGGCGGTAACGCGGGTTCGATTCCCGCACGGGTCACCATATTTAAGTAAATGCGAGGATACTATATCCTCGTATTTATGAATTAGGGCCATTAGCTCAGTTGGTTAGAGCTCCCGGCTCATAACCGGACGGTCCTAGGTTCGAGTCCTAGATGGCCCACCAAAAATCGACATTCTTCGTTAGAGGAATGTCGATTTTACTTATTACCTATTCACTCTTCACTATTCCCTAAAAACCCTTGTCGATTTTTGGAAAGTAATAGGTAATAGGGAATAAGGAAGAAGTAAGGTGCAAACTCGCAAAAGCGAGTTTGATAAAAAAGGAGAAAAATCATGGAAAGTCCGTTGCTTATAAAATCAAAACAATTTGCTCTAGATATAATTAAGGTTTGTAATAAAGTAAAAAGCGAAAAAAGAGAAAGTGTACTTACAAATCAGCTTGTTCGCAGTGGCACAAGCATCGGTGCGAATATAAGAGAAGCATTTTACGGGCACGGTAAAAACGATTTTATTGCAAAACTTCAAATAGCGCTGAAGGAATGTTCTGAAAGTGAATACTGGATTGAACTGCTTATAGAAAGCGGATATTATGACGATAACACAATTCTGGGGAATTGTGTTGAACTGAAGAAAATACTTATTTCATCTATAAACACGGCAAAGAAAAACAATAAATGAATGCATCATTATTGTTCTGCCTTGACACAAAAAAAGAACGCAAATCGCGTTCTTTTTTTGTGTTTGTGTCCGCAAGGACACAACGTCATTTGACCGTAAGAGGTCAACACTGTTTCAGGCTTTGCCTGAATATCATTTTGTGGCAAAGCCGCAAACAAATACTCTTAGCGGACACAAAATGAAGTTACACTTTCATGGTAAACGATGTTATCTTCGATAAATGATATTGTGTTATGCGCAGTTTATAATATAACTGCAAACAGAGTTTGCAATATAACTTTTACATAGTAAAATATCACTCCATTGAAGATGGAATATCACTATAACAAGTTCATCCAACCGTTTAGCGCCTCCCCAAAAAGCGACTTGTATGATACAATTAGATTTTCAATTATTTATTTTTAATAACTTGAATTTACTTGTTGATGTCTCTTTTTTCGGTTCTGCATAAAATATAGTCTATACTTACATCGTAAAAATCAGCAAGAAGAAGTAAGGTTTCTGTTGGAGGAGTTCTTTCACCCGTTTCAAATTTGGACAACAACGATTGCTCAATACCTGTTTGCATCTGTAGAGCAATTTGAGTAAGTTTTTTTTCTTTTCTTAATTTTCGTAAATTATTATTCATTAATAATCACCTAATGACATTATGTCATATTTTTTTCTTGACAAATATGACGAGTTGTCATATAATAATTTATATAATATAAAAAAATTTTAAAGGGTGCTAATTTATGAAAAAATTTATTCATGTTGCCTCGTTTCTTTATTAGCATTTTATTTCTTTGCTGTTACGGAAAGAAATACGAATGTTCAAAGTGCAAGTTGAAGATTTCACAATTATATTATTAATGTAATGATGACATAACATATTGAGAAGATAGTGCCCGACGATATAGTGTGTCGTTTGATTACAAAACGTGTCGCGTTAGATAGTTAATATAGCTTTGAATGGAAAGGATAAGTGATACAATGAAAAAATATATAGGCGTCTTTTTAATGATGTATTTAACATTTTTATTATGTAGCTGTGCTTCTAATTATCAACATACTGATAAAGCAAGTGCAAAAGCAATTGATGGCGTGCCAGATGATGTTATATATGAATTTGTAGATAATAAGTATAATAGTTATCAGTATCTATATAAAAAAAATCCTGGAAGGAGTTCTAAACCTGTGTTCAATAACGCAATTAATATTTATCAAAGGGTAGACACAATGGTTGATGTTGATAATTTTATTGTAAATTTAAAAGTTAAGATCAGCGGCGAAATATCTACAAAAGAGGTTGAATTACAATGTGAGTGTCAATTAAGTGATGGTACTTGGTATGTGCGTGACACCAATGAAATTGTTAGAAACATAGAATGGCATTATTCAAACTTGACGAATTGTTGGTGGACTGGTGGTGCTGGGTTAGCATATAGAGCTTTTCGTATTACAAATGTTAATACACAAAGTCAGAGTATGAATATTATTGATCAAGCTAATAGAGAATATTCAACAAATTATGAAGTATTTGATGATTATATAGAGATAAAAATTAAATATGACACAATAAACTGGTTTATTTTTTCAGAGGGACCAATGATTAATGGATATTTTATGAGAAAAGAAAATTAAATCTAGTATCAAAACATAAGAAAAGCAAACTGTGAGGAGGTGATTGAATGAAAAAAATAGTTTCATTTTTTCTAATGTTGATATCAGCTATTTTAGTTTTTTCAGCTTGTAATAATAGTGAGCCAAAAATTGAAACAACAAAAATGTCGAATGCCGAAAAAATTATTGGAGAATGGTATATAGTCGGAGAAAGTGAAGATACAGATTCTGGTGAGCAATTATATGAGTATTATGATTCTCCAGGTGGTAGTTGGATATTTAACAAGGATGGGTGTTATACAATAGCTTTTGCTGGACTTCAAAATTATAATTATACCATAGATAATGATAATTACATTAAGTCTTATGAAAAAAATGGAGAGTATGTGGGCTTTGATTTAAAAATCTCATGGCACGGAGAAGACTTGGTTTTGGCGGAGTATTGGAGAGAAGGCAATGATAAAGATGGTCCGTATGACAAAACTAAAGACCACGATTTTTATATTTTAAGGAGAAAAAAATAAAAAGTTATTTAAGAAATTGTAATTTTAGTAAAAAATGAGAGGAATGTTAATAAAATGAAAAAAATAGTAGTTTTGATTTGTATAATATGTACAGTTCTATGCTCTATGAGTGGCTGTGCAAAAAAATGTTATGATTGTGGAAAAATAACTTCAAGAGGATATACCTTTTTTGGAAATTATTATTGTGAAGATTGTGCATGGTAATGTAAATTTTTTGAACTATTATTATTTTATATTAAAGGTGAAAAAAATAATATCATTAAAATCAAAGGTTTCAATAACACTTTTGATTTATCAAAAATAGCACTCCAACGAAGTTGGAATATCACTTGAAACTTGTCATCTAAACCGTTCGGCTCTTCCAAAATAAAAATCCTGTCGAAAGATAGGATTTTTTGTTTCCTATTATTCGTTCTTCATTATTCAATATTTATAAATTAATAACAAAATAACGCAATTCCTTGTATTCTTTTTTTTGTGCCTCGATTTTCAAAATTGTTTTTCTAAAATATATTTATCTAAAATATTGCCAACTTTAAAAAAATATGGTAAAATAAATAAAACTATTTTTTTATAAAGGGGAAGATAATATGGCAGAAGTATTAGCATTTGTACTTTACTTTGTTATCGTTTTAATGATAGGGATTTATTTCTTTGTTAAATCAAAAAGTACTGACGAAAAAGATTATTTCTTAGGTGGAAGAAAAATGGGACCTTGGGTTACAGCAATGAGCGCTCAGGCATCAGATATGAGTGCATGGTTACTTATGGGACTTCCGGGAAGCATCCTTGCTTTTGGGTTAGGTCAGGCATGGATAGGTATCGGTCTTGCAATCGGTACTGCACTTAACTGGATATTTGTGGCAAAAAGACTTAGAAAGTTTTCTAAAGCATCAGGAGATGCTATCACTATGCCGCAGTATTTATCCAATCGTTTCTTGGCGGTAAATCCTGCACTTAAAATTATATGTGCAGTAGTATTTTTAGTAAGTTTTACATTATATGTTGCATCTGCATTCTCTGCAGGTTCAAAAGTGTTCAGTGATTTATTCCCTGTACTTAGCGAACAAAATGCGATGATTATTTTTGCAATAATTATCCTTGTTTACACTTTTTTAGGTGGTTACAAGGCAGTATGCTGGACTGACTTTTTTCAAGGTTTCCTTATGCTCGTTGCTTTGATTACAGTTCCGATTGTTATTGCGCTTACTAAAACACTTGATGTGACAGCATTATCAACAATAACCACTTCGAGCGGAGCAGTTTATCCGTTTACAACCAATTTATTTTCTGCAAGTCCTAAAGAAATTATATCAGGGCTTGGATGGGGGCTTGGGTATTTCGGAATGCCACATATTTTAGTTCGTTTTATGGCAATAGAAAAACCAAGTATGGTTAAGAAGAGTGCTATAGTTGCTATAATCTGGGTTGTTATAACATTACTTGCTGCAATATTAATCGCATATTTAGGAAGAATGGTTATCGGTGCAGAACTTTTAGAAGCAGGCAAACAGGAACTTGTATTTGTTACACTTGCAAGAAGATTGTTCCCAGGATTTATTGCAGGGGTTTTACTTGCTGCAATTATTGCAGCGTCAATGTCAACCGCTGACTCTCAACTACTTGTTGCGTCATCTTCTTTCACAAGTGATATATATAAACCTATAATAAGAAAGAATGCATCAGATAAAGAAATTTTATGGGTTGGAAGAATAATTGTAATAGTTGTAGCAGTTGTTGCTTACTTTATAGCAAGCAGTAAAGGTGAGGGGGCACAAGCAGTTATGGATATGGTTTCAAATGCATGGGCACTATTCGGAGCAGCATTCGGACCTGTTATGATTTTGTCATTATTCTGGAAACGCCTTACATATAACGGTGCTCTTTTGGGTATTATATCAGGGGCAATAGTTGATATTTTATGGTTAGTTTGCATGGCGCACACAGGAATTTACGAAATAGTTCCTGCGTTTATTGTAAGTTTAATAGTAACGGTTGTGGTTTCTTTAATTGATAAAAAACCGTCAGACGAAATTATTGCAATCTATAATAAGGCTACAGATAATAGCATTGATGACTAATTTAATCATATCTTTATAAGAACAGTAAGAAATTACTGTTCTTTTTTACGATTAAATTGGTTGTTATATTGACATTAAGTTAACAAAAGTGATATAATTAAATGAAAATATAAATTTACGAGGAATTTAAAAAATGGAAAAGGTAATATGTTGCCCCAATTGTAAATCGGAAGATTTGAAATTTCCTGAAAATAAATATGATTATATCGTATGTAATGATTGTGAGTATGAGTTTTATTCAGTTGAAACTCTTACGGAAGAAATAGAGAGAAAAGAGAAAGTTTTCAGTGTAACAACATATATACAAATCATATCGCTTATTATAGGTACGTTTGCACTTGCACTATCGGTTTTTATTGATTTTGAACTTAAACTTATACCTCAGTTTTTAATTAAATATGAGTATTCAGCATTTATATCTATAATTGTTGGATTTGTGATGTATTCTGTTTCTCTTATAACATTTTTTATACTATTAAAACAAAGAAATGAGATTAATGTTATAAGGAATATGAGAAGACATTTAAAAAAGCGTATATACAAAGAAAAAAGGTAAAAAAATGCTTGTTACAGATATTAAAAAAAGTTTTCCTTATAAAAAATTAAATGAAGTGTATATAGATTTTGAATTTTCTTTTGCCCTTTATGATTCTGAACTTAGAAAATTTAAAATAGAACTTAATAAAGAAATTGAAAAAGAATTTTTAGAGAACGAAATATATCCGTATCTTAAGAAAAAGGCGTTAAATGATGCGCTTAAAATGGTTTTAAGAGCAGATACAACGGTAAAAAATGTGAAGGAAAAATTGACTTTAAAAAAATATCCTTCATTTGCCATTGATAACGCTTTGGAGTATCTTGAAACAAAAGGATTTGTTGATGATTTAGAATATGCGATAAATTTTATCAAACATTCATTTAACAAGGGAAAAGGAAAAAAATATGTTGAGTTTGAACTTGCAAAACGAGGATTAAAAAACGATAAAACAGAAGCATTTTTAGATAAATATTATAAAGAAGATTTAATATGTGATGTAACTGATAAAAAACTTATATCACTTATAAAAGGCAAAGATAAACCTGATTATAAAGACCTTAACAAATTAAGAGATTATCTTGTAAGGCAGGGTTTTTGCTATGATGAGGTAAACGAAGAAATTTTACGGGTGAGACGAAATTATGAAGACTAAAGTTTTTGTTGTATCCTTAGGGTGTTCAAAAAACCATTGTGATCTGGAAAATATGATGGGTATACTTGTTGATAAAGGATACGAAATAACCCTTAATGAATACGAAGCAGATGTAGCGCTGGTTAACACCTGTGGTTTTATAGAATCGGCAAAGGAAGAAGCCATCTCAAATATATTGGAAATGGCAGAACTTAAAGAAACGGGCAATTTGAAAGCACTTGTTGTTTCAGGATGCCTTTCGCAAAGATATAAGGATGAAATACTTGATTCTTTCCCTGAAGTCGATGCTGTGGTCGGGGTTTTTGATTTTGATAAAATTGACGAAATTATAAATAACACATTAAAGGGCAAAAGGGCATGTTATCTTGATAGTGAAAAATTAGAAAATTTTAATAATATGCCAAGAATTCAGACAACGCCTTTTTACACTGCTTATTTGAAAATTGCTGAGGGGTGTGACAATCGTTGTTCTTATTGTGCAATTCCTAAAATAAGAGGAAGATTAGTTTCAAGAGAGTTAAATTCACTTATTAAAGAAGCGACCAGACTGGCACAGTCAGGAGTAAAAGAACTTATTCTTGTTGCTCAGGATACAACCCGTTATGGAGTTGATTTATATGGCGAACCCAAACTTTGTGAACTTCTTTATAAACTTTCACAAATTGACGGAATTGAGTGGATAAGAATTCATTATATGTATCCTGAAATGATTACTGAGGAACTTTTAAATTGCATAAAAGAAAACAAGAAAGTTCTTCATTATTTTGATATACCTATTCAACATATAAATTCGAGAATTTTAAAACTTATGAACAGGCGTTCTGACAGGGAAAATATTGAAAGCACGGTTAATCTCATAAGGAAAATCATTCCTGATGCGACTATAAGAACAACTGTTATCGTAGGTTTTCCAACTGAGAGTGAAGAAGAATTTCTGGAACTTTATTCATATATAGATAAAACCAAGTTTGACAGGTTGGGAGTTTTTGCTTTTTCCAAAGAAGAGGGAACGGGTGCTTACAATTTAAAAGGGCAGATTCCAAAAAAAATCAAACTAAAAAGGCAGGAAGAAATTCAGAAGCTTCAGGCAGAGATTATGGAAAAAAACAACAAAAAACATATAGGTCAAGTTCTTGACGTACTGGTGGAAGGCTATCATAATGATTATGATGTTTACTTTGGAAGAAGTAAGATGGACAGTGTAGAAATTGATGGAACGGTTATGTTTGAGACAGATGAGAAAATTGATTTTGGTGAAATTGTTAAAGTTAAAATAACAAATGCACTTGAATATGATTTGATAGGGGAATTAACGAAAGGAACAGAATTATGAATTTACCAAACAGATTAACAATTTTAAGAATTATATTAGTACCAATACTTTTGATTTTAATATACAATATAGGAAATTCTTTATTGATGTCTTTAATATCAGCAATTGTTTTCTTACTTATTTCATTTACCGATATGCTTGACGGATATATTGCAAGAAGCAGAAATCTTGTTACTGATTTTGGTAAATTTTTAGATCCTCTTGCAGATAAAATTCTTGTAATTTCAACTATGATTGCATTTATAGATATGGGGTATATTTCTTCTCTTGCGGTTATAATAATTATTATAAGGGAATTTTTAGTAACATCATTAAGACTTGTTGCAGCATCGACAAGTAAAGTTATTGCTGCATCTAAATTAGGTAAATTAAAAACTATTATTCAAATGATTGTTCTTACTATTCTATTCTTTACGCCTCAGGTAGCATCATTGCCTGGTGGCAATATTATACTTAATATATTAATATGGATAATGGTTGCAATAACAATAATATCAGGTGTAGATTATTTAATAAAAAATAAAGAAGTTATTAAAATTCAATAAAAAAGGAAGGGAAACAGTATGTTAAAACCAATTTTCAAGTATGAAACTGCAAGTCAGTTTATTGATAGCGAAAAATTTGAAAAATACAAAGAGAGCGCCATAAAATCACTTTCTCTTTTAGAAAAAAGAAGCGGGAAGGGTAATGATTTCTTAGGCTGGCTTGATTTGCCAAATACCTACGATAAAGAAGAATTTGAAAGAGTAGAAAAAGCCGCAAAGAAAATAAGAGAAAATTCTAAAGCACTTGTTGTTATCGGTATTGGTGGATCTTACTTAGGTGCAAGAGCTGCAATCGAATTTATAAATGGCAATATGCATAATCTTAAGAACGATAATAATCCTAAGATATTTTTTGCAGGAAATTCTATTTCTTCAGATTATCATTATGAACTTTTGGAAATTTTAAAAGATATGGACTTTTCTATAAACGTAATTTCAAAGTCAGGAACAACTACTGAACCTGCGATTGCTTTCAGACTTTTCAAAGAACTTTTAATAGAAAAATACGGCGAAGAAGAAGCAAAAGAAAGAATATATGTTACAACCGATAAGGAAAAAGGCACATTGCTTAACTTTTCCAAAGAAGCAGGGTATGAGAGATTTACAATTGCTGATGATGTAGGCGGAAGATTTTCGGTTTTAACATCTGTAGGACTTTTACCGATTGCGGTAGCAGGAATTGATATTAAAAAACTTATGGAGGGTGCAAAAGAAGCACTTAACGATACAAGAACATTAGACTTTGATAATAATCCTGCGTTAAAATATGCAACTGTAAGAAATGTTTTTTATAATGATAATAAAGCAATTGAAATTTTAGTAAATTATGAGCCATCTATTACTTATTTTGCAGAATGGTATAAGCAACTTTTTGCAGAAAGTCATGGTAAAGAAGGCAAAGGTATATTCCCTGCATCGCTTAACTTTTCAACTGACCTTCATTCTCTTGGGCAGTTCGTTCAGGATGGCACAAGAAATATGTTTGAAACTGTTATTACAGTTAAAGAACCAAATAAAAAGGTTGAAATTAAGGAAGATGAAAAAAATGTTGACGGACTTAATTTCCTCGCAGGAAAAACAATGGACTTCGTTAACACACAGGCATTTTTAGGAACATACTTAGCACATACAGATGGTAATACTCCTAATTTGGTTATAGAAATTCCAAAAAGAGATGAATTCTCACTTGGTTATCTTTTCTATTTCTTTGAAATAACATGTGCGATTGATGGTTATATGCTTGATGTTAATCCGTTTGACCAACCTGGTGTCGAAGAGTATAAAAAGAATATGTTTGCTCTTTTGGGAAAACCGGGATATGAAGATATGAAAAAAGAACTTGAAAAAAGACTTTAAAAATTAATTAGGAATTAGGAAAGAGGAATTAGGAATAAAGGTAAAAACGCATAATGCGTTTTTGGATTAAATGGGAAATCTTCGATTTCAAAATTGTAGTGGGGAAGGATCTTAAGTGCCCTCCCGAAACATAAAAATTCAAATAATTCAATTTTGTATAGGTGAGAATTATATTAAAGGCGAAATGGCTGTATAGCATCATTTCGCCTTCTTTCATTCCTAATTCCTAAATCCTCATTCCTAATTATCTTTAGCCGTATCTATCAGTTTTTCCAAAAACAAATGTGTGGCTTTTGAATTGTATTTTTGGGTGTTAAGATATACAAAGGTGTATCTGTTGATATTTACTACTTTTCTTAAAACAACGTCGTCAGAAAAAGTACCTTGCCAAGAAAGAGAAGGGACAAAGGAAACCCCAAGTCCCATTTCAATATATTTTCTTATATAATAAGGGTCATCGCTTTGAATAACAAAATCAGGGTTGAATCCTTCGGAATTGCATATTTCGTTAATTAGTCTGAAAAGACCGCTTTTGCTGTTCATTGTAATAAATTTTTCGTTTTCCAAATCTTTAATTGAGATCTCTTCTTTATAAGAAAGGGGATTACTTTTATTCATAGCAAGTAAAAGTTTATCTGTAACAAGAAGGTGCTTTTCAAAATTTTTTTGATTTATAATTTTATCCGTAATAATTAAATCATATTTATCGTAAATTCCGTCACAGGAATGGTCAATAAAAAATGATACATAAGTATAATTTTTCTGAAAATTCTCAATTGCTTTGGTAACAATTCGTCTGTTTGTTTCTGCAAGTATTTTGATTTCTCCCGAAATTTCTCCCGGTGTTTTTAAATTTAATTTTGCATTGTGAATAAGTTTTAGTGCATCTTTTATATCCTTATAAAAAACTTTTCCCTGTTCGTTAAGTGAAATCTTATTTGACGTTCTGTCAAAAAGTACTGTTTCAAGTTCCTTTTCAAGTCTGCGTATACTCTGCGAAATATTTGATGTTGGGACATTATATATATTAGCCGTTTTTGAAAAATTTTCTGTTTCTGCAGCAGTGCAAAAATATGTAAGTTGTAAAAGTTCCATTTTTTTCACCTCTGATATTATTTTAACCCAAATTAGAAACAAAGTCAATAATTACTATATTATTAAACATATAGTAGGTGTATAATATCTCATTATTTACAATATAGTAAATGTATTATAGAATTAATAAGATAAAAAAATAAGGGGGATTAGAATATGATTTACGGTGTAGCGTTACTGTCTTTTTGTATGATTTCAGGTTCATTTGTCGGAAATCTAATAGGAATGCTTATCGGACTTAATTCTGACGTTGGCGGTGTTGGTTTTGCGATGTTACTGTTGCTTTTTGTGACCAACTCTAAAAAAATAAGCGAAAAACTTCCTAAAGGAAGTTCGGAAGGGCTTACTTTCTGGAGAGAGATGTTTATTCCTGTTATAATTGCCATGACTGCGTCTCAGAATGTTTATCATGCAATATCAGGAGGAGCACTTGCAATTGTTGCAGGGATTGCTGCTGTTGTTTTATCATTTGCAATGGTTCCTGTTCTTGCTAAGATAAAAAGTAAGGGAGGTAAGGAATAATTATGCAGAATATATTAAATATAATAGTTGATTTGTTTACTAAAAACGGACTTGTTATATCTTTCTTGATTGTGGGAATTATATCATTATTTTCTAATTTTGTTTCTAAAAAAATAACAAAAGGAAGAATTCACGCATCGGCAATTGCTATTTTTATTGCACTTATTCTTGCTTACATAGGAGGAGCTGTTACAGGTAAGGAAAAAGGGCTTTCAGATATTGCGATGTTTGCGGGAATAGGAGTACTTGGAAGTTCTTCTTTAAGAGATTTTGCTATTATAGCAACATCTTACGGAGCAAAAGTTTCAGAAATTAAAAAATGTGGTGTTGCAGGAATTATATCAGTTTTTGCAGGCGTTCTGGTTGGATTTATAGCAGGTGCAATAGTTGCTTACTGCTTTGGTTATCACGATGCAGTCAGCGTTGCAACAATCGGTGCAGGAACGGTTACTTTCGTTGTTGGTCCTGTTACAGGTGCCGCAGTCGGTGCATCTTCAACCGTTATTGCGCTTTCCATTGCTGCAGGGCTTGTTAAATCAATTATGGTTATGCTTTTAACTCCTGTAGTTGCAAAAAAAATAGGGCTTGATAATCCTCAATCGGCTATGATTTTCGGAGGGCTAATGGGAACAACAAGCGGAACAAGTGCAGGACTTGCCGCAACAGACCCGAAATTAGTTCCTTACGGTGCAATGACTGCTACTTTCTATACAGGGCTTGGATGTTTACTTTGCCCATCGGTTTTATATACTTTGACAAAATTAATTTTAGGATAATCGAATAGTACAAAAAAAGAACAGATATTCTGTTCTTTTTTTGTAGTAAATATAATTTAATATTCTATAAGACATCTTTGGGAGAAATTCCTGTTTTATTTTTATAAAACCAACTGAAATATGCCGCATCTTCAATGCCGATTGCACTTGCGACCTCATATATTTTATGTTCTCCGTTTTTTAACATTGTTGTTGCTTTGTTGATTTTAAGTTTATTAATATAACTAAGTGGCGAATTACCCGTGTATTCTTTAAAAAGTCTTCTTAAATGGGTTTCCGAAATAAGAGAATTTTCCGCTACGTCCTTGACAGTTATATTTTTATGATAATTTTTTTCTATATAGGAGATGGCTGTAAGAACTTTTTTATATTTTTCAGGCACAAGCTGCCTTCCTGAACTTATAGACATATCAGTTAGAAATTCATACATTTTTGCCTTGATTAAGGCACTCGGTTTGTTGGATGAAATAAGTTCATAGAGTTCATCAATATATTCTGTAAAATTTCTTTTTAAGATTTCTGATATAAGGATATAATTGTCGGAAAAAATAATATCCTCACCAAAAGAGTCTATAAGGTTAAAATTTATAATTACAGCGCTTCTTTTTGGCAGACAGTTTGAAAACCGTGATTTATATTTTAGTCCTTTCGGGAAATAACATAAATCATTTTTTTGAAATTTTTTAGTTTCGTCTTTAAAAGTATGGGTAATATCCATATCATAAAAAAACATAAACCCACTTGCCATTCTGCCACTCTGGGTACAATTATAAATTCCGCCTTCTTCAAAAGAGTCTTTTAACGTAATATCACAAATATTATATTCGTACTGATATAAATCTTTCAGGTGTATTGTCTTCAATTTGTTTCACCTCTTTATTATTATAATATCTTGTAAAGATAAATTCAATAAGAATATAATTGTTTTTATTGACTTTTTAACTTTAATGGAATATAATAGTAAAAAAAGGGAGTAGCTTGCGCATGCAATGTGCGTTTGAAATGTCGTCAGTACGATTTTTTTAAAAAATCCGTATTTCAATTAAAAAGCGAGACTTTTATTACCAAAGGGGTAGTAGAAGTCTTTTTTTATGCGTAGAATATAAAAACAGGAGGATACTTATGAATTATTTATTACTTTTAGTTGGTTTTGTATTGCTGGTAAAGGGTGCAGATTTTTTTGTTGACGGGAGTTCCTCGCTGGCAAAAAGGCTTAAAATTCCTGCAATAGTTATAGGCCTTACAATAGTTGCTTTCGGAACAAGCGCACCAGAAGCGGCTGTTAGTATTAGTGCATCTTTGCAGGGAAGTAACGGAATTGTTATCGGTAACGTAGTTGGATCCAATATTTTTAATCTTTTAATGGTTGTCGGAACCTGTGCTTTAATTAAACCTTTTAAAGTTGAAAAGAAAGTTATGGATTCTGAATTTTCTATGTCGATTTATGCATCTCTGTTGCTTTTGGTTGTTGGACTTGACAGTGTGTTAAACGGCAGAGCAAATGTTGTTGACAGGACTGAAGGTATATTTTTAACTGTATTTATAATTTTATTCTGCGTATCTCAAGTTAAAAATGCCTTAAAAGGAAGAAATGAATCCCTTGAAGACAAAGATGAGGAAGAATTCAAACTGTTATCTCTTCCAAAAACTTTTGTATATATTATAGGTGGACTTTGCGCGATTATTTTCGGAGGAGATTTAGTGGTCGATTCTGCATCGGCTATTGCAAAAAGTTTTGGTGTTTCTGACCATTTAATCGGTCTTACAATTGTTGCTATCGGTACATCTTTACCTGAACTTGTTACAAGTGTTATTGCCGCAATTAAAGGCGAAAGCGATCTGGCGCTTGGCAATGTTATTGGTTCCAACATATTTAATATATTCTTTATACTTGGACTTGCAGGACTTATAAGTCCGTTTGAAATAACCGGTTTTGCAGTAAGTGACACTGTTATTTTAATTGCTGTAAGCGTACTATTCTATTTGATTACAAGATTTACAAAAGGTGTTAAAAGATGGCACGGAGCATTATACGTGCTTATGTATATAATGTTTACTGTGTATATTATGATAAGATAAGAAAAAAGGACGTTTTGGGGACTGTCCCCAAAACGTCCTTTTGATATTTTATATTATATATTGAAATTTAAGTTTTAATATTGTATAATGTTATGAAGAACGGAGGAGTAAAAAATGGAAAATTTATTATTTAAAAAAACAATTATATGGAACGGAGACTCGATATGTGCAGGTTCGGAAATATCGGGCAACTGGTCAAAAAGAATTGCCAAAAACAATGAAATGATTTGTAAAAATTATGCTGTCGGTGGCGGAACAATTGCTCAAGGTTTCCCTATATGCCAAGGCGGTGAAATCAGACATTCGGTTCTTAAAACTATAGATACAATGTATGAAGAATATCCTGATGCTGATTTTATAGTTTTTGAAGGCGGAACTAATGATGCCGACCTTATAGAAAGAGGCGACGGCGCTGACCTTTCACTAGGCTCTGTTGATTTTAATGATTTTAGCGGAAATTATAAATTATCAACTTTTGCAGGTTGTCTTGAAACCTTGTTTTATAAAGCATTAAAATACTGGAACGGCAAAAAAATCTGCTATATTGTTGCTCAGAAAATGGGCACACATCCTCTTCAGTTAAGAAGGAGAAGAGATTATTTTGATATGGCAGTTAAAATTTGTAAAAAATGGGGTATTCCATACGTAGATTTATGGGAAGGTTGTTACCTTAATCCAACTCTTTCATGGATGTATAATCCTGAAAAAACACCTGATGAAAACAGTATGGAAAATAAATGCTACTATATAGATGGTCAGCATTTAACAGGCAGAGGGTATGATGTAACTTCTGAAATTATAGAAAAATTTCTTAGTAGACTTTAAATCTGAGGGGATAAGAGAGTATGAAACTTAAGAAAATATTGTTGCTGATTTTAAGTGTTATTTTAATGTTATCTTTTTCGGGGTGTACCGTTATAAATAATGATGCATTAAATGAAAGTGACGGAACAGTTAAAGAATTTACATTTACTGCCTTTTTTCCTGACGGAACCCATAAAACTTATGAATTAAAAAGTGATATGAATACTGTGGGGGATGTCTTGATTAAAGAAGGTATTATATCAGGTGAAAAAGGAGCTTACGGTCTCTATGTAAAAAAAGTTTGTGATGTGACACTTGATGCAGATAAAGATAAGATGTACTGGGCATTTTATGTAAACGATAGTTACGCAACAAGTGGTGTTGACACAACTAAAATAGAGGAAGGTTTCAAATATTCGTTTAAGGCAGAAAAGATATGAAACTATCAGTAAAAGAAATGTGCCTTTTTTCGATTTTCGGAGCAGTAATGTATGCATCAAAACTTGTTATGTCGTTTATACCTAATGTGCATCTTATTGGCGTTTTTGTTGTTTCGCTGACTGTTATTTACAGGAAAAAGGCATTATATCCAATATACATATATGTGTTTTTATGTGGCTTTTTTTCAGGATTTGGAGTCTGGTGGATTGCTCAACTTTATATATGGCTCGTTCTATGGGGTCTTGTGATGATAATTCCGAAAAAAATCCCTGATAAAACTAAAACAGCAATATATATGATTGTGTGCTCTATGCATGGATTTTTATATGGATTTTTGTATTTGCCTGTTCAGGCTGTGTTTTTTAATTTTGATTTAAATAAGGTTTTATCATGGTATATGGCAGGAATTCCATGGGATATTACACATGGAGTGAGCAATTTAATTTGCTCGGTTCTTGTTGTACCAATTATAATGATAATACAAAGGGGAGATTCAGATGTCAAAAAAATATGATACAAAAAAAATGATTTTAATGTCGCTTTTTATGGCGATTATACTTATTATGGCTTTTACACCTAATTTAGGATATATTCCTTTAGGGGTTACAAGAGCGACTATTATACACATTCCTGTTATAGTCGGTTCTATTATTTTAGGCCCATTACCGGGTGCTTTTTTGGGGTTTGTTTTTGGTGTAACAAGTTTAATAAATAATACTATAAACCCAACTGTCACATCTTTTTGTTTTTCTCCTTTTTATACTTTTATGGGAATAAACGGTGGATTTTTAAGCCTTGTTATATGCTTTGTTCCAAGAATTTTAGTGGGTATTGTGCCTTATTATATTGTGAAACTTCTTAAAAAGATAAACTATAATTTATCACTTATCTTAGCAGGACTTTTAGGCTCGCTTACAAATACACTTTTTGTTATGAATATGATATTTATATTCTTTAAAGAAGAGTATTCTTTAGCAAAGGAAATAGCAGTAGATACGTTATATAACGTTATTTTATCCGTTATTGCAATTAACGGAGTTCCCGAAGCAATTGTTGCTTCAATTCTTACTTTGTTTTTAATAAAAGCAATAAATAAAATATATAATAGAGGTTAACTGCAAATGAGCTATAAATATCATCCTATGCATATGCATCTTCATGCGGCCTGTGACTATGGAGCATCAATGGCACTTGATATGTATAATGCATCAAAACTTGGTATGAAATATATATGGTTTACCGACCATGACACAAGAATGGGTATAAGAGAAAATTGCGTTGATGGGTTTTCTTTTGATACCCCTTCTTTAATGAAATATATAGATGAAAGCTTTTATGGTTTTGAAACTCTGAATGAAAATATAGATTACAGTATAGATGTTAAATCAAAAACCTTAAGTATGGATTTAAAGTCTGAAGATAGCGAAGAATGGACTACATCTGGAATTAAATTCTTATCGAAAGGGACTTTGCATACCTGTTCACTTTCATCTGATGTCACCTTAAGCGTTGAGGTTAAGGATTTTACTTTAACGCCTGATAGCAGACTTGTTTTTGTAGTTAAATTATCTCAAAGACCGCCTGATATGAAAAATGCATATATGCTGTATGTTGTGGGCGAAAACGATGATCTTTTAAATTTATATAACGAGCATATACAAACTCTTTCTGCTAAGGTAGAAAATGGTATGGTTACTATGCCTGTTTCGTCAGATGTTTCTTGTGATATAAATATTGGTGGACGGGATAATGCTTTTGATACCCTTTATATTCTACTTCAGTCTAAATGCGGGAAAGAATGTTCTGCTAAAATCGGAGATTTTAAAATAGAAAGAAAGTGGATATGCGAAGAGTTAAAACAAAGGCTTCAAAAATCTGCTGATGAAGCGGGTAAGCATTACGGAGTAAAACCATTTGTTACAACTGAAATTTCAGGTGCAGGTGAGCATAAGAATTGTTACGGCACCAATATTCCTATTATTGATTATAAAGAGTATAACTATAATATGCCGGAAATTGATGCGATTGAGCATGTTAAAAAGCATAATGGAATTTATGCAATCAATCATCCGTTTGCTATTAAGAAACTAAAAAAATTAAAATTCCAAGATGGGATTGAAGCGGAAAAAATCACACAGGAATTATTTGAAAATATAAAATCAACTTATAAAGATGCATCGCTTATAGAGGTCGGTTTTCCTGAAGGAAGAAATTTCCCCCTTTCTTATTATCTTCGTTTGTGGGATATGCTTTCTTTATCGGGAATGTTCTTAACAGGGTATGGTTCTTCAGATTGCCACAGAAATAACATTGGCTGGTTTGATGGGAATAACTTCTGCACTTATATAGGAGTTGATCCGCATTTAGAACATCCTATATGTGAAAAAGAATTTGTTGACGGGATGAAAAAAGGCAGAGTATATACTGCCGACCCTGTAAGAATAAAAGGCAATTTAACATTTGAAACCGAAAATATGATTGAGATGGGCTCAGTAATTTCTTTTGAAAATAAAGAGTCTGTGAAAGCAAAATTCAGCATGAATAAATTATCTTCAGACTGGACTTTTAAGCATATAAAAGACGGAGAAGAAGTCGTATGTAAAAGAGTAGAAAAAGAGGATTTTGAATATAACTTTGTAATAGAAAAATCTTCTCAAAAAGTAAGCTTTCATCGTATGGAAATATGGGATGAAAAAGGAAGATGCATTCTTATTACTAATCCGATATATGCTATAAATAAAGAACTTCTTTCAAACCCTTGCCCGGAAGAAAGGCTTCATATTTTATAGGGAGAGTTTAAAATAATGAAAATATATATAGCAAGTAATGCACAACCTGATTTATCAGATAATAGTCATATCAGTAATTCAGGGAAAGAACAGGCAAAATATCTTGGAATGTACATAAGCCATCTTGGTTTTAAAGGGAATATATACTCAGTTGGTGGCTTTTTAGTATCAGAAACAGCAAAGATAATAGCTGATATTACCGGTGCTACTATTGTTTTATGTGAAAATGATTTTGACAAAATAAAAAATCTTGAATTTAACGAAGATGTTATGTTTGTCGGGGATAACGACGCAGTTATTAAAATGACAGAGTTTTTTGGTATCTCAGGTAAAAAAAGAGAAGTGTCCAACTGCTCATTTTCGATGATTGATACAGACGGAATAATGGATAAGAGGTATCTTGATAACGCTCATCTTCCATATAAACTTAGAACTTTTAATGATATTTCGCAGTATGAAATTGATAAAAAAAGAACGCAGGATATAATTGAAAATCACCTTAATATTCCCGATAAATTGGTTAAATCCAAAGAAACGAAAATTCTTCACATCGGGGATACTGGCTCTTATTCTTACCCTTATTATAAAGAACTTATAGATAAAACAAAACCTGATATTATAATACATACCGGAGATTTTGTTGACGAAGTTAAGGCAGGAAGAATGATTAACACTGAAAATGAATATGAAGAAGGCGTTAAGAATCTGGCAGATATCATTTTATCATCAACTGCAAGTGAAGTATATATAGTGCGTGGCAATAATGATGTTGAATCTGTTATAAGAAAGCATTTTCCTTTAGCAAAAATATTGGAGCCAAATACCACAATAGATTTATGCGGAATTTCCTGCACTTTCGGACATAGCCATTTTGAGGCTGAAAATCCTGCACAGTGGTATTTTTACGGGCATGGATTTACAGGTGAAAACTGGTCGGAAGAAATGAATGATATTAAAAATGGCGTGTGCAAATTTAATGCCGCAAGAAATCCGTCGGTTATCATAATGCCTGAAAGAGAAAGGTTTTTATTCCCGTCTCTCGAAGTATAATAAAGAAAGTTGAATTATAATGAAAAATATTTTAGTAATAGGTGATGTTGTAGGCAGAGCCGGGCGAGAGCTTATTTTTGAAAAACTTAAAGATATAAAAAATGAATATAACATTGATTTTACAATAGTAAACGGAGAAAATGCTACAACAGGTAACGGTATAACCGAAAAATATGCATATATGCTTTTAGATGCAGGGGCTGACTGCATAACGCTTGGCAATCACGCGTTTGATAAAAAGGACCTTAATAATATGCTTAATACATCAACTAAAATTGTAAGGCCTCTTAACGTTAATCCTGACCTTCCGGGTGACGGTGTGGCAGTTTTTGATATAGGAGATTATAAAATCGCCGTTATAAATCTTCTTGGCAATGTTTTTATTGAAGGGGCTGATTCAAATCCGTTTACAGTATTAGATAAAGCAGTAAAAAATATAGAGAGAAAACATGGGCGTTGTAATATTATAGTTGATTTTCACGCCGAGGCAACAAGTGAAAAACAAGCATTAGGTTATTATATGGACGGGAAAATTACAGCACTGTTTGGCACTCATACCCATGTTCAGACTAATGATATAAAAATATTAAAAAACGGAACAGGATATATAACTGATGTAGGAATGACAGGAGCCGAATACTCTGTTATAGGACTTGATAAAGATATTGCTGTTAAAAGATTTGCAGAAGGTGAAAAAGGCAAATTCAAGTGGTCGGACATTTCGCCTATGATAAACGGATGTGTTTTTACGATTGATGAAAGAATAGGCAAAACTGTTTCGGTAAAATCAATATATAAAAGATACGGAGAAAATTAGGAATTAGGAATGAGGAATTAGGAATGAAGGTATGCAAAAACATGCCATACGGCGTTTTTGCAATAGTGAAGAAAGGTGACAATGAATGGATAATAATATCATAGCAGATAAGAGTAAAAAATTTGCTATTCGAATTGTTAATTTATATAAAATTTTAGTTTATGATAAAAATGAAACAGTTATGTCTAAACAATTATTAAGAAGCGGAACAAGTATAGGCGCTAATATAGCAGAAGCTGTCTGTTCAATTAGTAAAAAAGATTTTTTATCTAAAATGTATATTGCTTTTAAAGAATGTTCTGAAACAGGATATTGGATTGAGTTATTATATGAAACAAAATTTGTAAATTACGAGGAATATGTTTCAATTTATGGTGATTGCACGGAACTTAAAAGAATTTTATCGTCTATTACAAAAACTGCTAAAGAAAAAATGGATAATTAGAGATTAGAAATGAAGGTGTGCAAAAACATGACATTGGCGTTTTGTTCTCTTTTTAATATTGTATGAGTTGACATCCTCGACAACCTGCATTTGAAATCATAAATTCCGTAAGGAATTTATACCTTCATTCCTCATTCCTAATTCCTAATTCCTCATTATATAAGAAAGAAGGGTATAAATTATGGAAATTTTTGATATAATTAAAAGAAGAAGAACAATTCGACTGTTTTTAAAAAAGCCGGTTGAAAAAGAAAAGATTGATATAATGTTAGAGGGGGCTCGTCTTGCGCCGTCAGGAGCAAATATTCAGCCTGTTAAATATATTGCGGTAACTGATAAAGAGTACTGCGATAAACTTTTTCCTCTTACCAAGTGGGCAGGTTATACTGCACCAAAAGGCGCACCGACTAAAGAAACATCTCCGACTGCTTACATAATTGTTCTTATTGACGAAGATTTAAGAAAAGACGGGGATAATGATGCTTGTTATGCAAGTGAAAATATAGTCTTAATTGCAGAAAGTATGGGGATTGGCTCTTGTATTTTAGGGTCAGTTCAAAGATCTGAAATTAAAGAATTATTTAATATTTCTGATAATTTAAGGATTCATACTGTTATTGCTCTTGGCTATCCAAAGCAAAAATCTTCTTATTTTGATTTAGAAGACAGTGTAAAATACTACGTTGATGAAAATAATGATTTACATGTGCCTAAAAGAAAAATCGAAGAAATAGTTTCGTATTTTTGAGTAAATCAGAGTATTTTAGAGAATTTTAAAGAAAAACAACTATTATATTAAAATTTTAATGATATGCATACAAATGCCCAGTATTTCGCACCTTGAAATACTGGTAAATATTAGGTAAAATATACATTAGCACTCTCGTAATGCGAGTGCTAAAAATGTTTTTTATATAATAATATACAGGAGGAACTTAATATGAAGACATTAAAACCATACCTTGACAAAGTGGTCATTAAAATGGTAGAAACTGAAGAAACAACCGCAAGTGGAATTGTTTTACCGGGTAATGCTAAAGAAAAACCTCAGATGGCAGAAGTTATTGCTGTTGGTCCCGGTGGGATTGTTGACGGAAAAGAAGTTGCAATGTTTGTTGAAGTAGGCGATAAAGTTATTATCAACAAATATGCCGGAACTGAAGTAAAACTTGATAAAGAAGAATATACAATCGTTAAACAATCAGACATTTTAGCTAAAGTAGAATTTTAAGTAGGAGGCAAAACAATATGGCTAAACAAATTTGTTACGGAGAAGACGCTAGAAAAAAATTGGAATCAGGCATAAATCAACTTGCCGACACAGTTAAAATAACATTAGGTCCTAAAGGCAGAAATGTAGTTTTAGAAAAGAAATTCGGCGCACCATTAATTACTAATGATGGTGTTACAATTGCAAAAGAAGTAGAACTTGAAGACCCATTTGAAAATATGGGTGCTCAACTTGTTAAAGAAGTTGCAACAAAAACTAATGATGTTGCAGGTGACGGTACTACTACTGCTACTGTTCTTGCTCAGGCGCTTGTAAGAGAAGGTCTTAAAAACATTGCTGCAGGTGCAAACCCTATGATAGTTAAAAAGGGTATTCAAAAAGCAGTTGACACCGCAGTTAAGGAAATTGTTAAAAACTCTAAAAAAGTTAATGGTAAAGAAGATATAGCAAGAGTTGCATCAATTTCTGCTGCTGACGAAACAATTGGAACTTTAATTGCAGAAGCAATGGAAAAAGTATCAACTGACGGTGTTATTACAGTTGAAGAATCAAAAACTGCCGAAACATATTCGGAAGTAGTTGAAGGTATGCAGTTTGACAGAGGGTATATCTCGCCTTATATGGTTACTGATACTGAAAAAATGGAAGCAGTAATTGACGATGCTTTAATTTTGATTACAGATAAGAAAATTTCAAATATCCAGGATATCCTTCCACTTTTAGAACAAATTGTTCAACAAGGTAAAAAACTAATTATAGTTGCAGAAGACATTGAAGGTGAAGCATTATCAACTCTTATTGTTAACAGATTAAGAGGAACATTTATTGTTGTAGGTGTTAAAGCACCAGGCTTTGGCGACAGAAGAAAAGAAATGCTTCAGGATATAGCAATTCTTACAGGCGGTCAGGTTATTTCCGAAGAATTAGGTTATGAACTTAAAGATACAACTATTGATATGTTAGGTAAAGCAGGTCAGGTTAAAGTTCAGAAAGAAAACACTATTATAGTTAATGGTAATGGAAATGCCGAAAATATTCAGGCAAGAATTGCACAAATCAAAGCGCAAATTGAGGAAACAACATCAGAATTTGACAGAGAAAAACTTCAGGAAAGACTTGCCAAACTTGCAGGCGGTGTTGCAGTAATCAAAGTTGGTGCTGCTACCGAAACTGAAATGAAAGAAATGAAATTAAGAATTGAAGACGCACTTGCTGCTACAAAAGCCGCAGTTGAAGAAGGTATTGTTGCAGGGGGCGGAACTGCTCTTATAAATGCAATTCCATCAGTTGAAAAGTTAATTTCTGAAACTTTAGGCGATGAAAAAACAGGTATTAACATTGTTGCAAAAGCATTGGAAGAACCTGTTAAACAAATTGCTAAAAATGCAGGTTTAGAAGGTGCAGTTATAATCGAAAAGATTTTATCAAGCGATGTAAATGTAGGATTTAATGCACTTAAAGAAGAATATGTTAATATGATTGAAGCGGGTATAGTTGACCCTACAAAAGTTACACGTTCAGCTCTTCAAAATGCTGCTTCAGTTGCATCAATGGTTCTTACAACTGAAAGCCTTGTTGCTGATATCCCTCAACCTGAAGCACCAGCACCACAAATGCCGGGCGGCGGAATGGGAATGTATTAAAGTTTTAAAACACAAGTATTTTATTCAAAAAACACCGAAACGGGATTATCCTGTTTCGGTGTTTTCTATTGAAAAAAATTCTGTTTTACAACATTTCGCTTATAATTTCTTCATATGATTTTTGTGATAACAGTTTAGGTGCGATATCAAATACTGTTCTGGCACCTGTTTCATTGTTTTTATAAAGTCTATATGCAGCTCTTGCATACGAAACAATAACGCTGGCAGTAAATTCAGGGTTGGAGTCAAGATTAAGGCTGTATTCAATAGTATGAGTATTCTTGCCATTTTCCCCTGTCGTACCTGTTCTTATAACTTTTCCGCCGTGAGGGATTCCCCCGTGTTCTTTGTCTAAAACTTCCTGAGATACAAAATGAACAATTGTATTGTAATCTGCAAAATAGTTAGGCATATTTTTGATTTCTGATTCTATTTTTTCTTTGTCAGCATCATCTCTTACTACAACAAAACATTCTCTGTAATGTTTCTCGCCTGTAGAAAGAGTAGGATATGTGCCTTTTTTAACTTCTTCGATAGCAGCATCTATCGGAATTGTATATTGCTTTGCATCAATTACTCCGTCAATTCTTCTTATCGCATCAGAATGTCCCTGACTTACGCCTTTTCCCCAGAATGTATAATCTTTTCCTGATGGTAAAATTGCTGATGCGTAAAGACGGTTAAGAGAGAACATACCGGGATCCCATCCCACTGAAATGATGCTTATTTTTCCTGCTTCTTTTGACGCTTTGTCAGTATTTGAAAAATGTTCGGGAATTTTTGCATGAGTGTCAAAACTGTCAATCACATTGAAATATTTTGCATAAAGAGGAGTTTGTGTTGGTAAGTCTGTTGCACTTCCTCCGCAAAGTATTAAAACATCTATCTCATCTTTATAATCTAAAATAGAGTCAATGTGTTTTACCGAAGCTGTTTTTGTAATTATATTAACATTTTCGGGATTTCTTCTTGTGAAAACATATTTAAGTTCCATATCGGAATTTTGACCTATAGCGTATTCAACGCCTTTACCTAAATTTCCGTATCCTAAAATACCTATTCTAATTGTCATTTTTATCACCTTTCTTTTAATTAGAATTATATCATAAAAATTTTAAAAAATAAATATTTTTTTTGTATTTTTAGTATCTATTAATCATATTTTTTAAAAAGGAGGCTGATTTTATGCTTAATTATGTTTTCTCATTTATTATAATTTTGTCAATCATATATTCGCTTTTTACAGGTGACTTCCCTAAGGTAACCGAAGGTGCACTGGAATCTTCACAACAAACAATCGAACTTACTTTTACTATTTTATGTTCAATGTGTTTGTTTAACGGAGTGATGAGGGTGCTTGAAGAGGCAGGAGTTTTAAAAAGACTTGCCCGTATTTTAAAAAAGCCTCTTAAATTCTTATATAAAGATGTAAAAGATGAAAAAGTTTTTGGTATAATGAGTATGAATATCGGAGCAAATTTGCTTGGTATGGGAAATGCAGCCACTCCTTTTGGCATTAAAACAATGCAAGGCTTAAAAGGAAATAACGAAAAGGCTACCAATTCAATGTGCCTTTTTGCAATAATGAATACGGCATCAATACAAATTATTCCGTCAACAATTCTCGCAATAAGATTAAAATATGGATCTTCATCTCCTTTTTCCATAATTATACCTATATGGATATGCAGTGTTACCGGTCTTATAACAGGAATAGTTCTATGTAAAATATTTGAAAGGAGAGGTTAGACGTGCGAGTTTTAGAAATAATTTCATCTCTTTTAATACCTCTTACTTTTCTTTTTGCGCTGATTGTTGGTGTTATAAAAAAAGTAGATATTTATTCTGCCTTTGTTAATGGTGCAAAGGATAGTTTAAAAACTGCACTTAATATCTTTCCCGCAATTGTAACATTAATGATAGCAATAGGCATTTTTCGTACTTCGGGACTTCTTGATTTTACTACCGGTCTATTTTCTCCCATACTTAATTTTATAAATGTGCCAAAGGAAATTCTGCCAATAGCAATTTTACGCCCTATGTCAGGAAGCGGAGGTCTTGCAATGCTTACTGATATTATAAAAAACTATGGTCCTGATTCGAAAATTGGTGTGATGGCATCGGTAATATGTGGATCAACTGAAACAACTTTTTATACTGTTGCCGTTTATTTTGGCTCAGTAGGTATAACAAATGTAAGGCACACAGTAAAGTGTGCCTTGCTGGCAGATTTAGTCAGCATAATAATGGGGATTTTAGTTTGCAATCTTCTTGTTTTTTAATTCGCTATAACATACATACGAAAATACTAAGCTTGATTGGTATAACGAATAATTACAGCGTAAATTTTCTAAGACAATGGGGATGTAAATTTTTACTAACCTTTGCTGTTGCATTCCCACTGTCTCCACATCTTAATACTATCTAAAACAGAAATATCAGATGTTAAAATATTTTAATATCTGCTTTTTTTATTGTGTACTTGAAAAATGTTTTGTAAAATGGTATAATGAATTCAGCGATATATCTTCGATGCGATATATTTTAAATATCCACGATGACGGCGAGATATGTCAAAAATCAGAAAGGAAAAAACAATGGCATACGAAGGACTATTAAGAAACGAGTTTATTATAAAACTTATTATATTATTTGTCATGAAAGAGTATAAAAAGCCTCTTACAAACCAGCTTCTTACTCAGATGACTTTAGAAAACGTTGAAATAGATTATTATTTAATGCAGAAATGCTTATTTGATGTTATAGGTGTTGGTTGGATAAGAACTTTTAAAGAAGATGGATGTATGAAGTATGAAATAGTGGAAGAGGTTGCTTCATCTGCAGAATATTTTCAAAGGGAAATTCCCTATAAAATAAAAGAAAGGCTTAAATTTGCAGTAAAAAGGCAGGAAACACGTGAACAGCCTAAGTCGGCAATTGAGTCTGATATTGTTGTTTCGGAAAAAGGGGATTTTAATGTATATTTAAAAATATACGAAAAAGGAGATTTGCTTTTTGAACTTAATATAAATGTCGGCTCAAGGGACCTTGCTTTGAGAACTAAAGAGCATTTTTTAAAAAATGCTATGGACATTTATATGGAAACTACAAAGAATGCAATGCAGGGTGTGTAATAAATGAAAGTTTTACCTTTAGTTGTGGGAAATCTTTCCACTAATTCATATATAGTATATGACGAAAATAAAAAAGAGGGGATAATAATCGACCCGGGCGATTTTCCCGAACTTTTAATTTCAAAAATAAAAGAACTTGGGATTAACCTTAAATATATAGTTTTTACTCATGTTCATTTTGACCATATACTTGGATATCCCAAATTAAAAAAAGAGTTTCCCGAATCCCTTCTTATTGTTTCACATATAGAAAAAGAGTCGCTTTGGGACAGAGAAAAAAGTCTTCTTTATTATGTCGATGTTGATTTTCCGAAAATAACGGAATTTGAAGAAGTAAAAAACGGTGACCTTGTTGAGTTTGGCGATGTGTCTTTAAAAGTTATTGAAACACCTGGGCATACTGAGGGTAGTATATGTTTATATGGGGAAAACATTTTGTTTTCAGGTGATACTTTATTTTACTTATCTTTGGGAAGATGGGATTTTCCGGGGGGAGATTTTTATAAGGAATATCACTCAATAACCGAAGTTTTATTCAGTCTTCCAAATGATACTTTGGTATATCCGGGGCATGGGAATAAAACAACTATTGGATATGAAAAAATAAATAATGAAGTCGTAAAATTTAAAAAAACAGAATAAGAACCTTTAAAACTGCAATAGAATATATAAAGACTAAAAGAGGTGGTATAAATGAGCGTTTTAACAATAGCTGAAATTAACAAAATGGCAAAAGAGCCTGAAAAGTTTGTATCAGCATGTGAAGAAAAATTTTTAAAAACTACCGAAAACATTGTAAAAATAATAAACGAACAAAAGATAAAATATGTATTCTTATGCGGTCCGTCATCTTCGGGGAAAACTACTTTTTCCAGTATGCTTGTAAAAAGGCTGGAAGGAAAAGAGCATTTTGATATATCTTTAGATGATTATTACAAAGAACTCAGCGTAATGCCTTTAAGGAAAAACGGTAACTATAATTTTGAAACTATAAATTCTTTGAGGGTTAACGATTTTAAAAAAGATTTTAAACTTCTTAAAGAAGGGAAAGAAATCTATCTTCCTATGGTGGATTTTAAAACAGGTAAAAGAGTAGAAGATAATGAAAAAGTAAAGGTAGGAAAAGATACAGTTGTTTTAATCGAGGGGCTTCATGCATTAAATAAAAAAGTAACAGATATTTTTTCGGGAGAAAAAACGCTTAAAATATTTATTTGCCCCGAACCGAAAATAGAAAGGAATGGGAAACTACTGTCGCCTTATGACTTAAGATTTATTCGCCGTGCAGTAAGAGATGAAAATTTCAGAAATTCTGATATTTTCAATTCCTTTAAAATGTGGCAGGATGTTCGTCTTGGCGAAAAACAGTTTATGGGTTCTTATAAAAAGAATGCAGATATTGTAGAAAATACTTTCTTAAACTATGAACTATGCGTTTTAAAAAAACCTGCGCTTAAGATGCTCTATACGGTGGGGAAAGACAGTAAATATTATCTTAAAGCAAAAAGGCTTATCGGCATACTTGAAAACTTTTTAGATATTGATAAAAAATATGTGGGTAAAAACTCACTTTTAAAAGAATTTATAAAATAAGTAGGCACTCGGGAGTCGAACACCTTATGGTTTAAAATTAGAAATTTCGCTTAATCCTGCAGAAATTCCTGCGAATATACGAAAGTATTATCCTTGAAATTTCTTTGACTTAAACAAAATTTCTCAATTTTAAACTCTTCGACCTTAAACGCAGGGAAATTTCTAAGATTTTTAATGCGAAGGACGAAGTCAGGCCGTCGCCTTACGAGGACGCCAAATTAAAAAGATTAAAATTTAACAAGTTTAAGGCATAAGGGGGTTTGGCTCCCGAGTGCCTAAGAGGAGGAATTTAATATGGAATGGTTTAACACAATAAAAGGAACAGTTAAAAAAACAGCAGGAATGGCTTACGAAAAATCAAGCCAGATAGTTGAGGTTACAAAAATCAACTTTAAAATTTCTGAAGCACAGGCAAAAATTGACAAGGAGTTTGAAGAAATAGGAAGAAAAGTTTACGGTATGTATAAGGATGGAGAGAATGTATCGGAAGATGTAAAAAACATTTGCGAACTTATAGATAATAAATACTTTGAAATCGAAACTTTAAACAACCAGATTGAAGAAATCAAAGAAATAAAAATATGTAAATCCTGTCAGGCTAAGAATAGCGCAGAAGCAAAATTCTGTTCAAACTGCGGGACTATGATGGAGTAATAAAATTCTATAGCCTATATTATAAAAAAATATCTTGACTTTTTAAATGTTTTTATATATAATTAGTATGTTATAAGTTAAAATGTCGGTTTGTGCTCACATTTTGGCGGTATCACATTAAGGAGGTGCATAGACGTGAAAAGAACATTTCAACCAAAGAAAAGACAAAGAAGCAAAGAACACGGCTTCAGAAAAAGAATGAGAACTTCTAACGGCAGAAAAGTATTGGCAAGAAGAAGATTAAAAGGCAGAAAAAGATTAAGTGCGTAATTTTTTAATTTTAATATATGACATATTATACTTGCGGTAATACCTGCAGGTAGTTTTGTCATATTGGTGTAAACCGAATTGAATATAAAATGCCGTCGTCTTTACGGCATTTTTTTAAAATTAAAATCAAGACAGGTTTTAGTATGGTAAGAACTGTATCGATAAAGGAAAACAGGGACTTTTCATATTTGTACAGGCGTGGGACATTTGTTTCCTCCGACTGTCTTATACTTTATTTTCGTAAAAACAGGTTTCAGGTTAACAGGCTTGGAATAACTGTTTCGAAAAAAGTGGGAAAAGCCGTTGTAAGAAATAAAGTCAGACGTAGAATAAAAGAATATTATCGTAAAATAGAAGGTAGATTGCCTGCCTCCTATGATTTTGTTATAGTAGCAAGAAACAGTGCAAAAGATGCAGATTTTAAAAAAATATCATCGGCATTTGAGTTTTTGCTAAGAAAATCCGGTTTGTTGAATTATGAAAAAAATACTTATCCTGGTAGTTAAATTTTATAGAAATTACTTATCCGGTCTTAAAAGGTATCCTACCTGCCGTTATATTCCCACTTGTTCGGAATATGCAATTTTAGCAATTGAGAAATACGGTGCGTTCAAAGGTTCTCTTAAGGCCATTTACCGTTTGTTAAGGTGCAATCCGTTCTCGAAAGGCGGAGTGGATTATCCGTAGGCATCAGTGAGAAATTTTCTGATGCTAATTGTTTTAGTTAGGAAGTGAATTTATGGACTTTTTAGGGGCTCCAATTGGATATATTATGAATATTTTATACAACTTTTTATCAAACTACGGTTTGACAATTGTGGTTGTATCAGTACTCTTTAAACTTATTATTTTACCACTTACAATTAAACAGCAAAAGTCAATGGCGGCAATGCAGGAAGTTCAGCCTATACTTACTGAAATTCAGAATAAGTACGCCAACGATAAAGAAAAGCAAAGTACAGAAATGATGAAGGTTTATCAGGACTATAATATAAGTCCTTTTGCAAGTTGTTTGCCTACTCTTCTTCAGTTTCCAATACTTATAGGTCTTTACGGTGCAATAGGAAGACCTTTAAAATTTATGCTTGGCTTAGGCGAACAAGCAATTAAAAAACTTGCAGAAATTGTCGGTGTGAGTATTGCAAATGCATCTCCTTATTCTTATGAAATAAATATTGCAAATAAAATAAGCCAGCCTGAATTTATAGATAAAATTCAGGATATCATTCCGGGATTTTCAGGGATAGATTTTAACTTTTTTGGTTTAAATCTTTCTCAGATGCCACAGTTTAGTGTGATATCGACTGCATGGATACTTCCTGTTCTGGCAGCAGTTTTGACTTTCCTTAGCAGTTATGTTATGCAGGCACAGTCATCTCAAAACAGTGAAATGCAGTCAAGCCAGAAAACTATGCTGTATGTTATGCCTGTTATGATTTTATTCTTTGCATTCCAGGTTCCGTGCGGACTTAGTTTGTACTGGTGCATTAACAGTATTTTGCAGATTATTCAGTTCTTTACACTAGATAAAGTTATTAAAGAAAGATTATCAACAGAAATTGCAGTTAAAAGTGCAAGTTCGGTTGCCAAGAACCAAAAAAGGAGATAACCGTTATGAGAGAAATTATTGCAACAGGTAAAGATACCGAAGAAGCAATTGAAACAGGTCTTATGGAACTTAATGTTTCAAGAGAAGATGTTAATATAGAAATTATAGAAACAAGCAATAAAGGACTTTTTGGAATATTCGGACAAAAAGATGCTAAAGTTAAAATTACTCTTTTGGGAGAAGAAACCGAAACGAAAAAAGATGCTCCTAAGGTAGCTGATGAAGATGTTTTATTACAAACCAAGAATTTTGTGATTACCGTTTTATTAAAAATGGGTATTGACTCAAATTGTGAAATAGTAATGAATGATAATAACCGCATTGAAATAGAATTAAGCGGTGAAAACATGGGTATGGTAATCGGTAGACGCGGAGAAACGCTTGATGCTCTTCAGCACGTTGTTCAACTTTATGTTAACAAAGAATTTGAAGAATATTATAAGGTGACTATTGACACCGAAGATTACAGAAAAAAAAGAGAAGAAGCACTCATAAATCTTGCTCACGGGCTTGCAAAAAAAGTTATAAGAACAAGAAAAGAAATTGTATTAGAACCGATGAAACCATACGAAAGAAGAATTATACATACAGCACTTCAGAATTACAATAAGGTTAAAACTCACAGCATCGGCGAAGAACCAAACAGAAAACTGGTTGTTTCTTTCAAATACCCTGCAAAGAAAACAGAAGAATAACATCAAGAGGGTGTTTAAAAAGTCAATTTTTAAACATCCTCTTTTTAGGGGATAGGAAAAAATCTTTGCCTTCATTTTGCATTTTGCATTTTGCGTTTTGCATTTACGGGAGGGCACGGAGGCCCTCCCCTACAATCGGTTTGGAGTTTTTTTACAGCCCCTATTTTTTAAAGGTGAAAAGATATGTATGGAAAACTATATATTTGTGCAACCCCAATTGGTAATCTTTCTGATATTACTTTAAGGGTTTTAGATACGTTAAGAGAAGTTGATATAATAGCAGCAGAGGACACGAGGCATACTCTGAAACTTCTTAACCATTTTGATATTAAAAAACCACTTATAAGTTATTTTGAACATAACAAACAGTATAAGGGCGCTAAAATAATAAACGAATTAAAGCAAGGAAAAAATGTTGCTTTAGTATCAGATGCAGGAACGCCGATTATATCTGACCCCGGAGAGCAACTTGTTAAAGAATGTATAGAAAATAATATTGAAATTGAATCTTTGCCGGGTCCCTGTGCGTGTGTAACTGCTATGACTTTATGCGGTCTTGACTCGAAGAGATTTATGTTCTACGGGTTTTTGCAACATAAATCAAAGGACAAGTTAAAAGAACTTGAAGAATTAAAGCATATAAAATATACCCTTGTTTTTTACGAAGCACCTCATAAACTTGTTTCGACTTTAGAATGTATATATGAAGTTTTTGGCAATAGGGATATCGCACTCCTTCGGGAAATGACCAAAAAGTTTCAGGAAACTCTCCGTATGTCTTTATCGGAGGCTATAGAATATTACAAGGAAAAAGAGCCAAAAGGGGAATATGTACTTACTGTAAGTGGTGCAAAAGAAGAAATAAGCGCAGATTTTTCTTCTCTTTCTATCGAAGAACATGTTGACATTTATATTGAAGAAGGTCTTTCGAAAAAAGATGCAATAAAAAAATGTGCTGAAGACAGAAATATTTCCAAAAGAGATGTATATAATATTGTAATGAAAAAGGATTAAAAAATGTGCAGTATTGATGAGTATCTTTATAAACACTCGGCAATACTGCACATTTTTTTTCTTTTATCATAATATGGTAGTGAGATAAAATGTCTCTAAAAATCTATGGAGGTTATAAATATGGCAGATAAGTGTAATTGCTGTTCAAACAGCTCTATAAAAGATAAAGTTTGTATTCATACTGATAAAGTCTATGATTCCTGTAGAGAAAAAGACTGCTTGGAAGATTTAAGAGTATATCTTACCCGTGAAGGTCAGGAAGTTGCTGATCGTGCAATCAGTGTTAGAATTAAAGGTGCGGAAATTGTCTGGGTATATTCTGATGTAGAACCTGTCGCTTTTAATAAAGGGTATTATACTGTAAGTGTTAAATATTTCTTTAAAATTACATTGGAATTGTTTACAGGTTGCGGAAGACCAACACTTGTTGAAGGACTTGCAACATTTGATAAAAAAATCATTCTTTATGGTTCAGAAGGTAATGCTAAAATATATACATCTGTATACAGACCTGACGAACAGGATATTTTAGAATCTGTTAAAACAAATCTTCCTCGTTCTGTTGTAGAAGTGGTTGACCCTGTTGTATTAAATGCAAAACTTGTTGAAAAAGACAAATGCTCTTCTTGCTGTGACGTAGATATTACATCTATACCGGGATGCATTTGCCGTTGCTTTAGTGACGATTTAGTATCTTCAGGAGATAATAAAACAGTTTATGTAACTATTGGCATATTTACAATAGTAAAACTTGAAAGAAGCGTTCAGTTAATGATTCCTGTATGCGATTTCTGTATTCCTGAAAAAGAATGTGAAGGGTCAACAGATGAAGATCCATGCAACGTATTCAGAAGTCTGTGTTTCCCTGTAGAAGAATTCTTCCCACCAATGTAAGTTTAAAGGCGTTAAAATTGCCCGTAACACGCAGGGGAAAATGAGTTTATGAGGATGCAGGTGCATCCTCTTTTTTTACAAGGTATAAATTGCTGATGGCAATTTATAAAATCAATACCCTGCGTTTTTCGTTATACAACAAAATGGGGTGTATCTCTTTTTCAAGAGATACACCCTCGTTTGCATTTCCTTAATAAATTTTTATATAGTTTTAATTGCTTCTTGGTAAATGTTGTCTGCATCACTTTATAATTACAATTACACTATAACACAGCAATATTAAAAATGCAAGTTAATCAAAAAGTTTATTTAACTCTTCTTTGTAAAGTTTTAATTTTTCTTCAGATTCGCTGTTTGTCGGTGTTTTAACCATAATATAACCTTTGATTTTAGGCTCGGTTCCTGATGGTCTTATAAATAGTGTGGTATCATCAGAAAGTTCAAATCTTAAAACATCGGCTGAAGGAAGTCCTTCGACTCCTTCTTTATAGTCAATAACTTTTGTTACAGGAAAACCGCCAAGCGTTTTTGGGGTATCATTTCTTAAAGATATCATAATATTTTTGATTTTTTCCATACCTTCTAAGCCTTCAAATGAAACAGAAATAACCTGTTCTTTGAAATAGCCGTATTTTTCATAAAGATTTTCCATAGCGTCATATAAGGTCATACCTTTATCATTATAATATGCTGCCATTTCAGCAATAAGAAGACATGCATTAACACCGTCTTTATCTCTTGCGTGAGTTCCGCTTAAGTATCCGTAACTTTCTTCAAAGCCAAAGAGGAAAGTATGGCTTAAATCTTTTTCATATTCTTTTATTTTTTCACCAATAAATTTAAAGCCTGTAAGAACGTCAACCATTTTTACGTTAAAGTCATCACAAATATCTTTTGCCATTTTAGTTGAAACAATTGATTTAATAACTGCACCGTTTTTTGGCAATCTGCCCTGTTCTTTTAAGCCTTCTAAAATATAGTGGGTAAGTAAAGCACCTACCTGATTTCCTGTCATACAAACAAATTCATCATTTTTATTCTTAACAACTATTCCCACACGGTCGCAGTCAGGGTCAGTTCCTAAAATTAAGTTTGCACCGTCACGTTTTGCATATTCCATTGCAATGTTAAATCCCTCTTTGTCTTCAGGATTAGGGGATTTAACGGTTGAAAACATCGGGTCCGGCATTTCCTGTTCTTTAACAACAGTCACATTAGTAAAACCTGCTCTTTTTAAAACTTCTCTTACAGGTATGTTTCCTGTGCCGTGAAATGGTGTGTAAATAATCTTAATGTCTTTATTTACGTCTTTTCTTATTTGTAATTTTAATACTTCGTTTATAAATTGTTCATCAATTTCTTTTCCTATGATATTTATTAAAGGATGATTATCTTCTGCTCTTTTAACATCAAATATTGAAAGAGATTCCATGATTTCAAATACCTTGCCTGCTTCTTTTGGAGGAAGTTGCGAACCGTCTTCCCAGTACGCTTTATACCCGTTGTACTTATACGGATTATGACTTGCGGTAATAACAACACCTGCGATAGTTTTTAACTCTCTTATGGCAAAGGAAAGTTCGGGAACAGGTCTTAAACTTTCAAAAAGATATGCTTTAATTCCGTTCGCTGCAAGAACTTTTGCAGTTTCTAATGCGAAAACGTCAGAATTTTTTCTTGAGTCATAGGCAATAACAACCCCTCTTTTTTCTCCACCTTTTTCTTTTATAACTTCACTTAAACCTTGAGTTGCAAGACCTACAACATATTTGTTCATTCTGTTTATTCCTGCGCCGATTATTCCGCGAAGTCCTGCTGTGCCAAATTCCAACAGCTTTATAAATCTTTCTTTTATTTCTTTGTCGTTATCCTTGATTTCCAAAAGTTCTTCTTTAAGTTCCTTATCTAAATTTTCGTAGTTTAGCCATTTTTCATACTCTTTAATATACATATTATTCATCCTTTATATTTTATTTTTAATTATTTCACTTATTAACTTATGACCTTTTTCAAAATATATGCCTGATTTATCTGCATCTTTTTCTGAATAAATATAATCGTTTTTTTCTTCATAGTCAGAATCTTTTACAAGTACAAACGGAACAGGCTCGCTTGTATGAGTTTTAAGTGCAACCGGTGTAGGATGGTCAGGTAAAACTAAAAGTCTGAATTCTTCTTTTGTACTTAAAAGATATTCATATATTGGTTTTACAACTTTTTCATCAATCAGTTCAATTGATTTAACTTTGTCGGATAAACTCCCCTGATGGCCGCTTTCATCTGCAGCCTCAATGTGAAGGTAAAGATATTCGTCACCGTTTTTTAAGGCTTCAATCCCTGCTTTTGCTTTAGCCAAAAAGTCTGTATGCACATTTCCTGTAGCACCTTCTACATCTATGCTTTTAAGCCCGCTTAAAAGAGCAATACCTTTTATTAAGTCAACTGCCGATATAACACTTCCTGTTATTCCGAATTTTTCTTTATAGTTTTCAAGTTGAGGTTTTGTTCCTTCTCCCCAAACCCATATAGAATTTGCAGGATTTTTACCTTCTTTAATTCTTTTTAGATTAACAGGATGATTTTTTAAAATTTCATAACTTTTTTCCATAAGTGCAAGAATTGATTTATCCGAAGGAAGATACTCGCCTACAACTTTGTCAGATATATCATGAGGAGGGGTAAGAGGACCTGCTTCTTTCATATCTTTTCTTAAAAGCAGATGGCGGTAACTTATTCCCGGATACAAAGAAAAAATTTCATCTTCAAGTTCCTCTTTTAAAGTTTTAATAATTTCTCTTGCTTCACTTGTTGTAATTTCTCCTGCACTGTAATCTATCATAGTTTTATCACAATAATTGTCTTCGTCTGATAATGTAACAAGATTTGCTCTGTATGTAATATCCGTATCCGTTAACTCTACTCCGATACTTGCGGCCTCTAAAGGAGAACGTCCGCTGTAATTTTTGCTCGGGTCAAAACCCATAACACAAAGGTTCGCAACATCACTTCCCGGTTTTAAACCTTCGTATACAGTTCTTAATTTTCCCATAACTCCAATCTTTGCAAATTTGTCCATATATGGCTTGTTTGCAATCTCCAAAGGAGTTTTATTGTTTATTTCGGGAATGGGAAGGTCTGCCATACCATCTCCCAATATAATAACATACTTCATTTTTATCACCGCTTTTTTATAATATTCTCATTTTATTTTATTATAATAAATTTTAGAAGTATATTCAAGTTAAATTTATAGTTGTAATAACGAATATACGTAGAAAAATTAGGTATCTATGCACAAAAATTACAAAAATAAAATTTCAAGCAAATAAAAGAAAATGAGAGAAAATAAGAGAAAATATAAGATATATTTAAAAAACGAGCATTTATTGCCTCTTGTTATTCTGCTTTTCGTGTGGTATAGTAATGGAATAAACAAATGTATATGTGGGGTGAACAGTAAAATGCCCGGCAGGGATAAACTCTATATAGTATCAAAAGAGGCACTTTCGGAAGTTCTTAAAAAAACTTTATATGCAAAAGAACTTCTTGAAACAAAAAAAGTTGCCAATACTACTGAAGCGATTAAAAAAGCGGGGATTTCACGAGGCGCTTTTTATAAATATAAAGACCTTATAATGCCCTTTTACGATATGCAGTCGGAAAAGAAGATTACTTTTTTAATGGTTTTAGAAGATGTAAAGGGTGTTTTGTCTAAAATTTTAAATATTATGGCAAAATATAATGTAAATGTTATTACAATAAATCAAAATGTTCCAATTGATAAGGTTGCAAATGTAACAATAACTGTTGATACTTTTGAAACCAAAATCAAAGCAGAAGACCTCGTAAAAAAAATAGGCAGTGTTGAAGGTGTAAAAAAGATAGACATCATTTCAAGCGGAACATAAAATAATAGAGAGGAAGATTTTTAGGATATGGCAAAAGTTGCAGTATTGGGATACGGAGTAGTAGGATCCGGAGTAGTTGAAGTTCTTAATACAAATAAAGATTCAATTTTTAAAAAAGTATCGGAAGATATAGAAGTTAAGTATATACTTGATATAAGAGAATTTGCAAATGATCCGTACGGTCATCTTGTAACGAAAGATTTTGATAAAATTTTAAATGATGATGAGGTTTCGGTAGTTGCAGAAGTTATGGGAGGGCTTAACCCTTCGTATGAATTTACAAAACAACTTCTTAAATCGGGAAAACACGTTGTAACATCAAATAAAGAACTTGTGGCAACGCATGGCACCGAACTTTTGAAAATAGCAAAAGAAAATAATGTAAATTACTTATTCGAAGCAAGTGTTGGCGGAGGTATTCCTATTATACGACCTCTTTATCAGTGCCTTGCAGGTAATGAAATATCAAAGGTTACAGGAATACTAAACGGAACAACAAACTATATTTTAACCAAGATGTTTAAAGAAGGTGTTTCTTTTTCTAAGGCGCTTTCAGATGCTCAGGAAAAAGGCTATGCAGAAAAAAATCCTGATGCTGATGTTTGCGGTCACGATGCCTGCAGAAAAATTGCAATTCTTACATCTTTGGTTTATGGGAAAAATGTTGACTATAAAAAAATAAATACAATAGGGATAACTGATATAGATTCTTATGACGTAAGTTATGCTGAAAAACTTGGCGGCGTTTTAAAACTTATAGGCCAGTCAGAGATTGAAGACGGTAAGGTTTACTCTTCGGTTGAACCTGCGATCCTTGAAAAAAATCATCCTCTTGCCAATATTGAAGACGTGTTCAACGGGATACTTGTCAGCGGAAATGCTATAGGCGATGTTATGTTCTACGGACGTGGTGCTGGTAAACTTCCTACTGCAAGTGCGGTTGTTGCCGATATTATTGATGCTGTACGAAATAAAGACGGTAGCGAAAAATATTTCTGGAAAGAAGAAGATGGCGATTTTGTTATGCCGTATTCTGAAATTAAATCTTCTTATCTTGTGCGTATAGAAGGAAATTTAGATAAAGTAAAATTAGAAAAAGTTTTTGGTGATGTTGAAACTTGCGTGATAAAAGACGGAGAGTTTGCATTTATTACTCCGTTTGCTAAAAATTGCGAACTTGATGAGATTTTAAAAGACTTTAATGTAATTAAGAAAATAAAGGTTGTTAAATAAGGGGGATTAATATGAGCCTGGTAGTTCAGAAATTCGGTGGTTCATCTGTTGCCGATGCAAAAAAGATTTTTAATGTTGCAGGCAGAATTACAGATGCATATAACGAAGGTAATGATGTTGTAGTAGTTGTATCTGCTATGGGTGACACTACTGATGATTTAATAGAAAAGGCTAAAGAAATTAACGATAAACCGTCAAGAAGAGAAATGGATGTTTTGTTATCTACAGGTGAGCAGATAACAATATCGCTTCTTGCGATGGCTTTAGAGAAAATGGGTTATCCTGTTATATCCTTGACCGGATGGCAGGTTGCAATGATTACTGACTCTAACAATTCAAAAGCAAGGCTTAAAACAATAAAAACACAAAGGATTTTAAGTGAACTTGACAAGAAAAAGATTGTTATTGTTGCAGGTTTCCAGGGTGTTAATGAATATAATGATATAACAACTTTGGGAAGAGGCGGCTCTGATACAACAGCAGTTGCACTTGCTGCAGCACTAAAGGCTGATGTTTGTGAAATCTACACAGATGTTGACGGCGTTTATACTGCTGACCCGAGATATGTTAAAGGCGCTAAAAAATTAAATGACATTTCGTATGATGAAATGCTGGAACTTGCATCACTTGGCGCAAATGTTTTGCATAATCGTTCGGTTGAACTTGCAAAAAAATATAATGTTAATATGGAAGTTAAATCAAGTTTTGAAAAAATAGAAGGAACCAAGGTTAAGGAGGTTAGTCTTGTGGAAAAGATGTTAGTTAGAGGGGTAGCAAAAGATAATGATGTTGCAAGAATTTCTGTTATAGGTATTCCTGATGAACCGGGAAAAGCATACAGAGTATTCAATCTTCTTGCAAAAAATAATATAAGTGTTGATATTATATTACAGTCAATAGGAAGAGATAATACAAAAGATATTTCGTTTACAGTATGTATGGACCAACTTGACGAAGCGGTTAAAGTGCTTAATGACAATCTTGCAATTTTAGGCGCTAAAGAAGTTAAATCAAGAAGTGATATCTCAAAAGTATCTATCGTTGGAGCAGGTATGGCATCAAATCCGGGTGTTGCTGCAAAAATGTTTGAAGCATTATTTGACGCTCAGATAAATATTCATATGATTTCAACATCTGAAATTAAAGTAAGTGTTTTAATTAATGAAAAAAATGCAGATAAGGCAGTGGAAGTAATACACGACAAATTTTTTAATGAATAAATGAAAAATATAAAATAATTTTTGCATAAAAAAAATTATATCTCCAATAATAATAAAAAATAAATATTGGAGGTAATAAAATGATTGATAAAATTGCACTTATACTTGTAATTGTCGGAGCACTTAACTGGGGAAGCGTAGGTATTTTTGGTTTTGATGCTGTAGGATGGCTTTTCGGAGGACAACTTGCAATCCTTTCAAGAATTATTTTTACGCTTGTCGGTCTTGCAGGACTGTGGTCAATCACTATGCTTTTTAAAGACAACAGATAATTTAAAAAATATTCTTAAAAATTTCACCAAAATGGGAATATCCCCTATTGGTGAAATTTTTTATTGTGAATTAGCACAACAAGGTTCTCCAAAAAACTTGAACTTTTAGTTCGTTAGTTTTTTGTGAGGGTCTTATGTATAAAATACTTGTTTTTACTTTCTTTATAGTGTATAATATAAATTGTATTATTGTAATTTTAAGTAGTACGGGGGGATTTGTTTGGAATACTTCTGGCTTGTATTGTTTATTGCTTTTGTGTTGGGGATATTGTTTCTTTATTCAAAAAAAGGAATAAGATACAGTATAGGTTTTACATATATAGTAAGCATAATAGTATCAGCAAGGCTTTTTTATGAATATCAGGGAACAGCTTCAATACTTAACTGCCTTGTTTTTTCTGCCCAGATGTTTACGTTCGGAGTTAACGGAAAAGAACTTGTTGAAATTATTTATACAATAAGTGAAAAGATATCTTATTTTTATATTATTTGTGTATGGGCAGTATATCTTGTATCTCCTGCACTTACTATAAGTGCAGTGCTGTCTTTTGTTAAAAAAGGTCTTGATAGATTTTCTTTAAAAACACTTTCAAAAAAAGATGTATATATTTTTACTCAAAAAAACGAAAATTCTTTAATACTTGCATCAGATATTATAAAAGAAAATAAAAATTCGGTTGTAATATATTCCGAGATGGACAGTGAGGATATTTCTTCCCGTCAGCTTTGTGTAAACAAAAGTGTGGACTGTATATTAAAACTCCTTAATAAAAATAATAATGTGAATATTTGTTTTAATGATACCGATTCGGGAATACTTCTTGATAAACTTAAAAGTTTTTCTTCTTTAAAAATTTTAAAGAAAGTTGATATATATGTTTTCTCGGACAATGAGATTGTTTTTGAAGTTGTTGACAGAATAAACAAAACTTTAGAGAATGTATATATTAAAATTATCAGCGTAAATGCAATTCTTATGAAAAATATTTTGTGGGATTATCCGCTTTATATGAATATGAGTAAAACGAATGAACTTAATATTTCTGTTTTCGGTGTTGGAGAGTTTGGCGGATATTTTGCGAAAAACACGCTTTGGTGCGGGGTGCTTCCTTCTTGCAGGATGAAACTTAATCTTATTGACAGGGATAACGAAGAAGAAATTTTTGGAAGGGTGTCAGATAATATACCAAAGGAATATTTTGATATTGAAGTTTTTTCTGAAAATATTCATGAATCTGACCTTAATGAAAAATTTGAAAAAACTCGTGTTGTAAACTCAGATTATATTCTTGTTGCAATGGGTAATGATGACCTTAATATTAAAGTTTCAAGAAAATTAAGACTATATTTTTTAAGAAACGGTAAAAATCCGTTTATACTTACTGTTCTTAAAAATCAAAGTAAATATTCTGTTATGAAAGATATCCTTAAATACGAGGGCATTGAAGTTACAGGGGGAATTTGCAATATATACGGATATCAATATATTTTTAAGGACAGATTTTTTAATAAAGCATATAAAATATATGACTTTATTTCTAAAAATTACAATGAGGTTGCAACAAAAGAAGGCTTTTACAGGCAAAGTCAGATTGATATTTTATCTTCCTATGCAAGTGCAATCCATAATAAGTACAAGGTGTTTGCTTTGACGGGTAAAGAAAATCCGACAAAAGATGAGATAAACAAAAATTTAGATGATAAACGTGCATCCTTAGTTGAGGCGGAACATCAAAGATGGGTTAATTTTGAAGTTTTAAAAGGATATATCGGAGTGATCGAAGATAAACTTTATGACTTTTTAATAAATAACAGTACATCTAAAAAAAGGCACAGAAATGACGAACTTAAAATCCATGCATGTATAACTGATGTGGAAGGTGTTAAAAAACTCGATAAGATGTTGGAAGAACTTTTTAATAAAAAGCCAAATCTTATTAAAAATGATGAAGATATAATTGACAATCTTGCAGATTTATATGAGGAATAATGCTATGTATAAACCTAATCCTGAAGATACAAGTAAAATAAAATTACCAAAGGAAATAGAAACCTTAACCGAAATGATAGCAAAGAACACCCACGAAAACTGGGCGAAAAGCAAAATAGAAGAAGGCTGGACTTTAGGGGATAAAATTGATGAAAAAAAACTTACTCATCCTTGCCTTGTAGAATATGAAAAATTATCTGAAAAAGATAAAGAGTATGACAGGGTTACTGCGATGGAAAGTATAAAATTTTTAATAAAAAAGGGATATAAAATAACAAGATAGCCGTCGGAGAGCTATCCGAACCTGCCTCTAACCCTTAAAAATCGGCTTTTTCGTTGTTGTCGATTCCGATATACCTCGTATTATCGCAATCTTCCGCCTGGAAAAACCACAATTTTTAAGAGTTATAGGTTCGAAGAATTTTCAAATTAGGAAATTTTTCGATAGAATGAGGCAAAAGGTGCAGGGAATATACGATATTTCCAAGACTTTTAACGATATTATATCAAAAATTTACAATTTAAAAACGCGTTCGGATAACTTTCCGACGGCTAGGGGGATTACTTATGAAAAGAGTTGTTTGCATTGCACTTATCTTAATTTTGGCATCGGCTAATTTAACCGCTTACGGTTTTGTTTATCCGACTTATGAAGGGGTAAATAAAAATGAGGTTACATATACTGAAAGGATAAATATTGTTTTTGATAATTCGGGGCATGAGTATGTTGAAACAATGTTTCAGAATGTTTTGATGGCATCTGCTGTTTCTGAAAATACAAAAATTTGGATTTATCCTGTTGCAGGTCAGCAGGAACCAATTTTAGTTGAGCCATCGGGTGCGTTTTCTGATAAATATTATAATCTTTATTCTAAATCAAGTAATGAGTTTAAGGCAGAAAACATATATGAAAAGGCACTTAACGATTTAAAAAACGATACCAGTGTATCTAAAAAAAGACTTATTCTTATGCCTGGCGAAAATGTAGCACAGATAAGAAGTGAGTTTAATTATGTTTATTTAGAAAATTATATGGCGTCCAACCCTGATATTTTATTTTCTATGTTTTATAACGGTAGCTATATGCTTAATGTTCCTTCTTATCGTAAATATTCAAACTATGAATGTGTAGACGATAAAGATTTCCACGAATTTATGCTTTTGCAGAATGGTTACTCTCTATGTGAAGCAATTTTTAATGAACAGGAAAGTGTTGTTAAAATCGAAAAGGGAAGTGCAGGGAACAACATTGCCATTTTTGCTAAAGGCTATAAAACAAGAAGAGCGAATGTTGACGGAACCCGTAAAGACGTAGATTTAGACCTTTTTATAAGCGGATGTTTGTTAAATACTGAGGGTTATGAAACATATAAGGCTAAATCAAAGGTTAAGGGAGTTTCTTTAAGTTATAATAACTTCTCAATGAAATATGATTCCAACTATAATGCTTCTTATGCTTTGTTTACTTTAGACGGAACAACCATTAACCCTCTTGAAGATGATTTATATATACCTGTAATAAATGCAAATTCAGTCACTGTATACTATAGAAACCAAAAAGGTGCAGGGGTATGCTCAGAGAATACTGTTTATAAAAATGATGTTGACAAGAAAATTTTTAATATTAATGCACCACAGGAAGATGCAGTTTCTAAGGAAGAAAGTTCAGGAACAGGACTTTTAACTAAACCGTTTAGTTCAACTGCGCAATCGGAAGAAACAGGCGTTAAAAAAGTTCTTTCGATAGTTTTGGGGATTTTGGGTACTGTACTCGGGTTAATTATCAGACTTATAAAATTAGCAATATTTGTATTTATTATTCTTCTTATTTTTGTTCCTAAAGTAAGAAGTTATGTTCAACTTAAAATTTTAAGTTCGAAATTCGCACCGTATTATGAAAAACTTGTTATAAAAGTAAAGAAGATAATTTCAGATATAGTTGGTGCAGGTGTTAAAATCAAAGGTGCGACCGATATGCAGGGTGACTATGTATTCATTTCCAAGGCAAGTGCAGATATGGGACTTCCTAACAACAGAGTTGCACTTGTTGTAAAAGAACTTGAAAAAAGAGGAATAAAATGCTGGCTTTCGGAAACAGGTATTAAGGCAGGCGATAACTATAATGCAGTTCTTCCTCTTGCTATAAGAAGTTGTAAAATGTTCTTGCTCTTTATATCGCCTATGTCAGTAAAATCTTCGGATGTTGTTTCGGAAATCGGCACGGCTAAAGAGTATAAAAAACCTATAGTTCCTGTTCAGATAGAACAGTTTGACTTGTTTAAAATGTATTCCGACTGGGCATATATGTTAAAACAGTACCAGAAAACAGACTTGTTCTCATCAAAAGAAGAAGATGTAAAAGCAATATGCGACCAGATTGTAGAAGCATATAATAAAATATAAAGAAAAGGATTATAAAATGACTCATTTAAAAGAAATATTTTCTCAAATGGAACTTGAGTTGAACGACTTACAGGAAGAACAATTTAATAAATATACCGATTTGTTAATAGATTATAATAAAAAAGTTAATCTTACATCTATTTTAGAGCCTTCCCAGATTAATTTAAAACATTATCTTGACAGTGTTCTTCCTGTCCATACAGGATGTTTTAAAGATGGTATGAAAGTAATTGATGTCGGATGCGGAGCAGGCTTTCCGTCAGTTCCCTTAAAAATTTATATGCCGTCTTTAAAATTCACCTTGCTTGATTCTTTAAACAAAAGAATAAACTTTTTAAATATTTTAACAGATGAACTTGATTTGTCTGAAATTCTGACAGTTCATTCCCGTGCGGAAGATGCAGGGCATAACGAAGAATTCAGGGAAAAATACGATATTTGTGTTGCACGTGCTGTTGCGCCTTTAAATGTGTTAATGGAATATTGCACACCTTTTGTAAAAGTGGGAGGATTCTTTATTGCATTAAAAGGAAAAGACGGAGAGGCAGAACTTGAAAGTTCAAAAAAAGCAATGGAAATTCTTAATGTAAAACTTTTTGATACTTTGGAATTTACTCTTCCGGGAACGGATAACCAAAGAAAAATATATGTCTTTAAAAAAGTTTCACCAACCCCTAAAAAGTATCCAAGACAAGCAGGGAAACCTACGAAATCTCCGTTGTAGACAAGGGTATGGCACTTTTTGAAAGAATTTGACGAACGATTTTTCTTTACAAATTGGAAAAAAATGGATATAATAACACTGTACCAATTAAAAAAGGCGGTGTTATTTTTTTATGTTAAATATTTTACCTGAAATAGTTACGGACAAGCCTCGTCTTATATTCATAAATCCTGACAGGATTGTACCTAACAAATATCAGCCGAGAAAAGAATTTGACGAATCCAAACTTTATGAGTTGTCCCAGTCGATTAAGGAACATGGAATATTGCAACCACTTACTGTTAAACAGATAGAAAAAGATTTATACGAACTTATAGCAGGAGAAAGACGATTAAGAGCCGCAAAACTTATTGGACTTACAACTGTTCCTGTAATTGTTAAAAAATTCTCGCACGAAGAGTCAATGGTTTTATCCATTATAGAGAATATTCAAAGACATGATTTAAGTTATTTTGAAGAAGCACAAAGTTACAGAAAACTTATTGAAGAATGTCATCTTACTCAGGAGGAACTTGCAAAAAAACTTGGAAAAACACAGTCGACTGTTGCAAATAAATTAAGACTTTTAAAATTGGAACCCGACCTAAGAACTATGGTATATGAAAATAATCTTACCGAAAGGCATGCCCGCTCAATATTAAAACTTGAGGACAGGGAACTGAGAGAAAAAGCAATAAACGAGATTATATCGAAAAATCTTAATGTTGCCCAAACTGAAAGTTTAGTTTTAACTTTGCTTGGAGAGGTAAGAAAAGAAGGAAAGAAAAATAACACTAAACTGCGATGTATAAGCCTTTTTAAAGATTTAAGAATTTTCTCAAGTACGATAAATCAGACTGTTGATTTAATTAAACAGTCGGGTCTTATGGTTAAATCAAATAAAAAAGAAACCGAAGACTTTATTGAATATGTTATTAGAGTAGACAAAAATCTACCTAATAGATAAATCAGGGAATGTAAAAAAGTATGAATCGCAAAAAGTAGGGAACGACCTATGTGTCGTTCCGATGAAAACATCACATTATGAATAGTATATAATATTGTGTTGTAATAAAAAATCTTTAAAATTAAATTCTTTTTGCTATGAACTAACTTAGTACGCCTTCGGATAGCTCTCCGACGGCTAACCCAAAGCAAGACTTTGGCTAAGTTTATCCATTTCAAACATTTTTTCCTATTCCCTATAAAACCCCCATTCTCCATTATCCTGTAAAAGATGCATCCCCTTGAACTGTTGGATAACTCTCCGATAGTTAGTATCTTAAGAAGATGGCATAATCCCCTTGACCGTTTGTGTGAAAACATTTACGGTAATGTCCATTTTTATTTACAGGAAAAAATCTATTTTGCAAAAAGCCCGGACTTAATAAAAGTTCGGGTTTTTTGCATAAATTATCAAAAATATGAGAAAAAATAATTTATATTAAAATTTTTAAAAAAGACTTTATTTTTGGAAAAAAATAGTGTATAATTATTGTGATATATTATAGTAGGGGAGATTTTTTTTAAATCTCAAACTACAAAAAAATGAGAGGAGATACTACAATGACAAAAAATCAAGCAGTATTAAACTGGTTAGAAGAAATGAAAACTCTTTGTAATCCTGATAAAGTTGTTTGGATTACAGGAGAAGAAGCACAGCTTGAAGCTTTAAGAGAAGAAGCATGTGCTACAGGAGAAATGATTAAATTAAATCAGGAAAAATTACCTGGTTGTTACTATCACAGAACAGCAGAAAATGACGTTGCGCGTGTTGAAGCGAGAACATTTATCTGCACACCTACAAAAGAAGAAGCAGGTCCTATCAATAACTGGATGGATCCAAAAGAAATGTATGCAAAATTAAACAAACTTTATGACAACTCAATGGCTGGAAGAACTATGTATGTTATTCCTTATTCAATGGGTCCTGTTGGTTCACCATTCTCTAAAATAGGTATAGAACTTACTGACAGTATCTACGTTGTACTTAATATGGCTATTATGACAAGAGTTGGAACACCTGTTATGGAATCTTTAGGGGAAAATCCTGATTTCGTTAAATGTTTACATGCTAAAAAAGATGTTGATCCTGAAGAAAGATATATCGTTCAGTTCCCACAGGACAAAACAATTATGTCAGTTAACTCTGCTTACGGCGGAAATGTTTTACTTGGTAAAAAATGTTTTGCTCTACGTATTGCTTCATACCTTGGTATGCAGGAAGGCTGGATGGCTGAACATATGCTTATCTTAGGACTTGAAAATCCTCAGGGCGAAGTTAAATATATCTGTGCAGCATTCCCATCTGCATGTGGTAAAACAAACCTTGCTATGTTAATTCCACCTGAATACTTAAAAGAAAAAGGTTACAAAGTATGGACAGTTGGGGACGATATCGCATGGTTAAGAATTGGTCCTGACGGAAGATTATACGCTATAAACCCTGAAGCAGGTTTCTTCGGTGTTGCTCCTGGTACAAGTGTTAAAACAAACTTTAACGCTTTAGAAGCAACAAAGAAAAATACAATCTTTACAAATGTTGCTATAAACAATGAAGACAATACAGTTTGGTGGGAAGGTTTAGATAAAAATCCTCCTGTAGATGCTACAGAATGGAAAGGTGCTAAAGTTAACGGTCCTGAATTTATTGAAGCAGGAAACAACCTTGCACATCCTAACTCAAGATTTACTGCTCCAGCAGTTAACTGCCCTTGCATTTCTTCTGAATTTGAAAATCCAATGGGCGTTCCTGTATCAGCAATCGTATTTGGCGGAAGACGTGCTAAGTGTGCTCCACTTGTATACCAGTCAAGAGATTGGGAACATGGTACATTTGTTGGTGCTACAATGGCTTCTGAAACAACTGCTGCTGCAACAGGTGCAGTTGGTGTTGTAAGACGTGACCCAATGGCTATGAAACCATTCGTTGGATACAATATGGCAACTTATTGGCAGCACTGGTTAGATATGGGTAAAAAATTAGGCGACAAAGCACCTAAAATCTTCCATGTTAACTGGTTCAGAAAAGACGAAAACAATAACTTTATGTGGCCTGGATTTGGCGATAATATGAGAGTTCTTAACTGGATTTTAGACAGATGCGACGGAAAAGTTGGCGCTAAAGAATGTGCTATCGGTTACGTTCCTGACGTTAAAGATATCGACGTTAATGGTCTTGATATGACAACTGAAGAAATCGAAGCATTGCTTTCAATTGATAATGAAGTATGGCTTGAAGATGTTGAAAACATCAAAGAATACTTTGCTCAGTTCGGTAACGACCTACCAAAAGAAATGGCAGACCAGTTAGCAACACTTGAAAACAACTTAAAATAGTATTTAATTGTATGATTATAAAAAATGCTCAAAAGGATTTTTCCTTTTGAGCATTTTTGTATAACGAAAACCACCAAAAAGAGGACAGTCCCCATTTTGGTGGTTTGATATTATGCGTTAAAAAAACAAATGTTCAATTAGTATTTTCGTACCCATTAAAATAAGAATAACTCCGCCTGCAAATTCTGCTTTTTGTTTATATTTTGTGCCGAATATATTCCCGATTTTTACTCCAAGCATAGAAAGTATGAAAGTTGTAACTCCGATAATTGTGACAGCAGATACAATATCTACCGATAAGAATGCAAATGTAACACCGACTGCAAGAGCATCAATACTTGTAGCAATTGCTAAGGTTACCATAGTTTTAAATTTCAGAGAATTATCGGTTTCGCATGAGGAGTCAGACGATTCTTTTATCATATTCATACCGATTGCAAATAATAGCACAAATGATATCCAGTGGTCAAAGGACACTATGTAGTCTTTGAAGTTTATCCCTAAAAAGTAGCCTGCAAGTGGCATCAAAGCCTGAAAAAGTCCAAAGTATAGCCCTACAATGAGAGGTGCTTTAAGTGACAATTTTTTAATGGATAAGCCTTTGCAAACAGAAACTGCAAAGGCATCCATTGAGAGTCCTATTCCAATTATGAAAAATTCTATAAATGTCAAGATATATCAATCCTTTTTTTAATATAGAAATATTATACAACACCACAGACTAAAAGTCAATTTATAAAAGCCTCTATATATTCTAAATCTATGTTTTTATGAAGGCTTAAATTTATGCCGTTGGCAATTATTTTTGACATATTTTCAATTAGTTTGTCGATTTCTTTTGGTGTAACAAAAAAATCTTTGCCTATTTCGGTTTTTTCTATCTTGGGATAAATAAATTTAGCAATAGAAAAAAGGTCAACAACAGTAGGAACACCTATTGCAATAACAGGAGTGTTAAGGCTTTTTTGACTGATTTCTTTACGGTTGTTTGAAACTCCCGAACCGGGATTTATGCCTGTATCTGTTATTTGAATTGTTGTAGAAATTCTTTTTGGGGAAGATGATGCGAGTGCATCTATTACAATTATTAAATCAGGCTTTAATTTTTTGGCAATTGCCGATATAATATCATTTGTTTCTATCCCTGTTATTCCAAGTACGCCTGGAGATAATGCACTGACAGGGATAATATCATCATCTAAATGTTTTGGCATATATTCTTTTATATGTCTTGTTACCATAATTTTTGATATAACTTTCGGACCCAAAGAGTCTGATGTAATACCTGCATTTCCGAGTCCGACTATGAGAACATTATTAAAATCTGTTTCTTTTTTCATTTTTATAAGTTCGTCTTTTAAAATGTAACTTGACTTATTTAAGAATTCGGGAGAGAGCATTTTAAAATATTCACTTTCAATTGTGGTATATCTTCCTACTGGTTTATTTATTTTCTTTGCTGTTATTTCATCTGAAATTTCAACCTCAGTAATTAAAATGTCCCCTTTTTTATTTTCTTTAACACTTATTCCGGGTATCTCTTTATTTTTCCCGACATACATTTCTCTTGCTTCGAGTGCGAGGTCGGTTCTTATATTCATACTTTTTTCCTCCTTAGGCACTCGGGAGTTGAACCCCTTATGCCTTAAACTTGTTAAATTTTAACCTTTTTAACTTGGCGTCCTCGTAAGGCGTCAGCCTGACATCGTCCTTCGCATTAAAAATCTTAGAAATTTCCCTGCATTTAAGGTCTAAGAGTTTAAAATCAAGAAATTTTGTTTTAGACAAAGAAATTTCAAGGATAATACTTTCGTATATTCGTAGGAATTTCTGCAGTATTAAGCGAAATTTCTAATTTTAAACCATAAGGTGTTCGACTTCCGAGTGCCTAAGCAGATGCGTTAGTATCCAAACTCGTTTCTTGTCGGATTTTTTCGCTACTGCATCGTTAAAATACTCGCAAATATGTTAATATTCGTTCCGTTTTTGCCTCGCATTAACAAAAAAATCCAGACAATAAATTCAAGGAACCATAAACCTTTTAAATTCGAGATTTTTTTAGACGGAAGATTTCGATAATACGAGGTATATCGGAAGCGACAACGACAAAAAAGCCGGATTTTAAAGGTTTTGGCGGGTTCGGATATTAACGCATCTGCTTATGTTAAATATTCTTTAATGATATTTTTGCAGTTTTTAATAAAAAATATGAAAAAAAATGAAAAATCTCTTGACAATTGAGGGTGTTTAATATTATAATAGTATCTGCAAGTTTATCGAAAAGTCGGAGGTGAGTAATTTGCCAAACATTAAATCTGCTAAAAAAAGAGTTAAAGTTATCAAAACTAAAACACTTAGAAATCAGATGCTTAAATCAAATTTAAAAACAATTATCAAGAAATTTGAAGTTGCAGTTAATGGAGATGACAAAGCAAAGGCAACTGAAGCATTAAATGCAGCAGTTAAAAGAATTGACCAGGCAGTTGCAAAAGGTATTTTAAAGAAAAATACTGCAAGCAGAAAAAAATCTCAATTAGCATGTAAGTTAAATAAGATGTCTGTTTAGTTTTTTAAAATATGATTTCTGAGGCGTGTATATTATATACGCCTTTTTTGCGTTATAGAAATATTTTGTTTTAAAAATATACATTGGTATTATTGACATATATTGCCATTATGTGATAAAATAATAAGGAATATAAATTATAAAAAACGGAGGAATTAATTATGTCAAACAAATATGCCGGTACTCAAACCGAAAAAAATTTAGAAGCTGCTTTTGCAGGAGAATCTCAGGCAAGAAATAAATATACTTATTTTGCATCTAAAGCAAAAAAAGAGGGATTTGAGCAGATTGCGGCTTTGTTTTTAAAAACTGCTGATAATGAAAAAGAACATGCTAAAATGTGGTTTAAAGAACTTCATGGCATAGGGGATACTGCTTCTAATTTAAAAGATGCTGCTGATGGCGAAAACTATGAATGGACAGATATGTACGATGGTTTTGCTAAAACTGCTGATGAAGAAGGATTTCCTGAACTTGCAAGAAAATTCCGTCTTGTTGCCGCTATTGAAAAACATCACGAAGAAAGATACAGAAAATTACTTTCAAATGTTGAAATGGCAGAAGTTTTTGAAAAGAGTGAAGTTAAAGTATGGGAATGCAGAAACTGTGGTCATATCGTAGTAGGAACAAAAGCACCTGAAGTTTGTCCTACATGTGATCATCCTAAGGCTTATTTCGAACTTCACTTGGAAAACTACTAATAATGTTTGCCCAATGGGGGCAAACGTGATATTTTTGCAAAGCAAAAGTTATATATTTATTTTGTAAATGTGATATGTGCTAAAGCACGTGATATATTTGACATTGGCAAATGTTAATGACGCAAAAGATGCCATTCGGCCTTTTGCGTTTTTTAACAGGTATAAAAGAATAATATTTAAAAACTGCTTACACCAAAAATGTAAGCAGTTTTTATATGTGTATTTAGTTTTACAAACTGCGTCAGCAATAGAACTGTTCGTAAGAACAATACAACTGCGCAAGCAATATAACTGTTCGCAAGAACAATATAACTGCCCGCAAGGGCAATAGAACTGCCCGCAAGGGCAATATAACTTGCTGAAGGCAAATAAAACTTTTAGTATGCCACGCCTTGCCATTTCATAGCGTCATATACTTTTAAGAAACCTGCAACGTTAGCACCTACAACAAGGTTGCCTTCGCATCCGCATTCTACCGATGCGTTATAAGTGTTTGCAAATATATTTTTCATAATACCTTTAAGTTTTGCGTCAACTTCTTCAAATGACCATGAAAGTCTTTGAGAGTTCTGGCTCATTTCCAAACCTGATGTAGCAACACCGCCTGCATTTGCTGCTTTTGCAGGACCAAATAAAATTCCGTTTGATAAGAATGTGTGAACTGCTTCAGGAGTTGATGGCATATTTGCACCTTCTGCTACTGCAAAACATCCATTTTTAACAAGTGCTTCTGCACCATCTTTGTCAAGTTCATTCTGAGTTGCACAAGGAAGAGCGATATCACATTTTACAGTCCATATTCCTTTGCAGCCTTCGGTGTAAACTGCGTCTTTTTTGTAATTTACATATTCTGAAATTCTCTTTCTTTCAACTTCTTTGATTTTCTTAACAAGTTCTAAATCGATTCCGTCTTTATCATATATGTAACCGTTAGAGTCAGACATTGCAACAACTTTTGCTCCAAGTTCGTATGCTTTTTCACAAGCATAAATTGCAACATTACCTGAACCTGAAATAACAACGGTTTTTCCTTCAAATGATTTACCGTTTTTCTTTAACATTTCATCAGTAAAGTAGCAAAGACCATAACCTGTTGCTTCTTTTCTTGCAAGTGAACCGCCATAAGTCAAACCTTTACCTGTAAGAACTCCTGTAAATTCGTTCTGAAGTCTTTTGTATTGACCGAACATAAAGCCGATTTCTCTTGCTCCAACACCGATATCTCCTGCAGGAACATCAGTATCTGCTCCGATATGTTTTGAAAGTTCAGTCATAAAACTCTGGCAGAATCTCATAATTTCGTTATCAGATTTTCCTTTAGGATCAAAATCGGAGCCACCTTTTCCTCCACCCATAGGTAAACCTGTAAGTGAGTTTTTAAATGTCTGTTCAAAACCTAAGAACTTGATAACGCTTAAGTTAACTGACGGATGGAATCTGATACCGCCTTTGTATGGACCTATTGCAGAGTTGAACTGAACTCTGTAACCTCTGTTAACCTGAACGTTACCGTTGTCGTCAACCCACGGAACTCTAAATATAATTGTTCTTTCAGGCTCAACCATTCTGTCGATAACCCCTGTTTTTTCCATTTCAGGATTTTTGTTAACAATTGGTTCTAAAGATTCTAATACTTCACCAACAGCCTGTAAAAATTCTGGTTCAGTACTGTCTTTCTTGGCAACTGAATTATAAATTCCCAAAAGATACTCGTTTTTTAAATTCATTTTTATCTCCTCCATATAAACTATATGCTGTAATTATACTATATTTTACTGCTGATTGCAATAATTTTGTTAAAAAAATTCATAACAGGACAGGTTTTATCACAAACTGTCTTTTTAGGAATGTTAAATGAAATATTTGTATTTTAAAATTTCAAAAACATTTGTATTTTTTTGTTGAAAAAATATTGAAAAAAATTTTTAATATTTTTGTAAAAAAAGTATTGATTTTTTATAAGAAAAATGATATATTTTTAATATAAGTGGTTCGAAAATGCATTAAAGTGGTGGAAAGTGGTTTTGAAAGAGGGGTGAAAATTTGTTTTACGGACAAAACAGACATGCTATAGACCCTAAGGGAAGAATAATATTTCCAACTAAATACAGAGAGGAACTTGGCGAGTATTTTTATGTTACCCGCGGGCTTTCTAACTGTCTTTTTGTGTATCCGGAAAACGAATGGAAAAAACTTGAAGACCAACTTCGTTCACTGCCTATGAGTTCAGCAGGTAATATCCAGAGATTCTTTTTCAACAATACTGAAAAGGTTTCTTGTGATAAACAGGGAAGAGTTTTACTTGCAGGTCATTTGAAAGAATATGCATCTTTAAAAAAGGATGTAGTTATCGCAGGGGTAAGCAATCGTCTTGAAATATGGGACGCTGAAGAATTTGACAAGATGAACAGTCTTGATAATATGAATGTTGACGAAATTACCGCTCAGATGGAGACTTTAGGAATATGATGTTTTACCATAAACCCATTATGCCCTCAGAGTGTATAGAAGGTCTTAATATAAAAAAGGACGGAATATATGTTGATGCTACTTTAGGTGGCGGAGGTCACAGTCTTTTAATAGGAGAGAAACTTTCAAAAAAAGGAACTTTAATCGGGATTGACAGGGATAAAGATGCCTTGAAAGCCGCGGGTGAAAGGCTTAGCGATTTAAAATGCAAAGTTATTTTAGTTCATTCGAATTACAGCGAAATAAAGAATATATTAAAAGATTTAAAAATAGAAAAAGTTGACGGCATTCTTGCTGATTTAGGAGTATCTTCTTACCAACTTGATAATAAAGACAGAGGGTTTTCCTATCGTTTTGATTCTCCTCTTGATATGAGAATGAATCAGGAGGACAGCCTTACTGCAAAAGATATTGTAAATAACTATGAGTTTTCGGAACTGTTAAGAATAATAAGGGACTACGGGGAAGAAAAATTTGCTTACAATATCGCAAAGAATATTGTTAAAAGAAGAGAACAAAAACCGATTGAAACAACGTTTGAACTTGTGGATATAATAAACAGTTCAATGCCTGCAAAAATTGCGTTAAAAGGTCCGCATAAAGCGAAAAGGACTTTCCAGGCAATAAGAATAGAAGTAAATCAGGAACTTGCACTTTTAAAAAACTCGGTAGAAGATTTCTTTTATTCACTTAAAGTAGGAGGAAGGTTATGTGTGATAACTTTTCACTCTCTTGAAGACAGAACGGTCAAAAATGTTTTTAATGATTACATAAAAGGGTGTATATGCCCGAAAGATTTCCCTGTATGTGTGTGTGGGAACACACCAAAAGGGAAACTGATTACAAAAAAACCTCTTACTGCAGATGAAAACGAGGTTTTAGAAAATTTACGTTCGACAAGTGCTAAACTTAGAATAATAGAAAAGGTGGAGGATTATGAGGTATAACAGGACAAGTCTTGCTTACAAAGTAGAAGAATATAGTGAAGTAGACACTTTGGTTAAAGAAGCAAAGAAAGAAAATACCAAAAAGAATAAGAACTCAACGCTTTTTATGTTTATTTGTATAGTATATATGATTTCAATAGTTGCATCACTGCTTATTAAAACAGCAACTATAACCGAGCAGAGAGCAGAACTTACTGCTATTAAAAGTGAATATAATGAAATTCTTAATATAAATAAGAAGATGGAAGTTGATATAAATTCCCAGATAGATTTAAGAAAAGTTGAAGAGATTGCAATTGCGAAACTGAATATGAATCAACCGAAAAAAAGTCAGATTGTCTACATAACAACAGAGCCTAAAGATTATGGCGAAGTTATGGCGGGGGAAACAGGCAAAAGGAAAGATGGTAATATTTTTGCATCTTTGATTAAATCTTTAAATGGATATTTTGCATATTCTAACTAACTTAGAACATATAAATTGTAGGGGAATGAAATCATTCCCCTAATTCTAATTTATATACCCGCAAAAACTGATATAAAGTGAAAGCGTATTTTAAGAAGGAGTATTTATCGTGGCGAAAACAACTAATAAAACAAAAAAAAGAATAATATCCGCTTTTTCTTTTATTGTTGTGATGTTTTTAATTCTTGCATGCCGTCTTTGTTATCTTACGGTAGTTAAAGGCGATGAATACAAGAAACTGGCTATTGAACAACAAACAAGGGACCGACTTATTACGCCTAAAAGGGGAACGATTTATGACAGGAACAATAAACCTCTTGCAGTAAGTGCATCAGTTGAAACTGTTAGTATTTCTCCTGTTACAGTTCGTAACTCCGATAAAAAAGATGAAACAGCGTCAACACTTTCTCAAATACTTGGAATTGAACTTGAAACAGTTAAAGCAAAAATAGAGAAAAACTCTTCCTATGAGATAATAAAAAAGAAAGTTGAGAAAGAACAAGCAGATAAAATAAGAGAAAAAAGACTTCCCGGTGTATATCTTGATGAAGATACAAAGAGATATTATCCTAATGGGAACTTTGCATCTCATGTTATCGGATTTACAGGTGTTGATAATCAGGGACTTTGGGGCATAGAAATGATATATGACTCGGTTTTAAGGGGAAAATCGGGAAGAATAGTTACTGCCAAAAGTGCAGACGGAAATGAAATGCCTTATAAATACGAGAGATATTATAATCCTGAAGACGGAACAAATATAGTTCTTACTATTGACCAGACCATGCAGCATTTTTTGGAAAAGCATCTGGAAACTGCTGTTATTGACAATAAAATAAATAATGGTGCAGCAGGAATTATTATGGATATAAAAACAGGTGAAATTCTTGCTATGGCAACAAAACCTGACTTTGACCTTAATAATCCGTTTACTTTGAATTCAGAAACAAAAAAAGCAGAAATAGCTTCTGTCGCTGATAAAGAACAAAGGCTTAAAAAAGAAAGTGATGCACTGTCTTTAATGTGGAGAAATAAAGCAGTTGTTGACAGTTATGAACCGGGTTCCACTTTTAAAATTATAATGTCAGCAATAGGACTTGAAACAGGGAAATTAAATCTTAACGATATGTTCAACTGTGTAGGTTATAAACAAGTCGGAGGATATCGTATCCATTGTTGGAAAGAAGTGGGGCATGGTGTTCAGAACTTTGTAGAGGGCATAAAAAATTCCTGTAACCCTGTATTTATGGAAATAGGAGAGAGAATAGGCAAAGAAGATTTTTATAAATTTTACAAAGCGTTTGGTTTTACTGAAACAACAGGTATTGAATTAAACGGAGAAACTTCCGGTTTGTTCTTTACTCCTGAAAGATTTAATACAACAGAACTTGCGACATCTTCATTCGGTCAGGGATTTCAGATAACACCTCTGCAAATGATAACAGCAGTATCATCGGTTGCAAATAAAGGTAAACTTTTAAGACCGTTTTTAGTAAAAAAATATATTGATGATGACGGAAATGTTTTAAAAGAGTTTAAAACTGAAGTTGTAAGGCAGGTTATAAGCGAGGAAACAAGCAAACTTTTATGTCAGGTGCTTGAAAATGTTGTAACCGACGGTAGTGGTAAGAGTGCCTTTATTAAAGGTTATCATATAGCAGGGAAAACAGGTACCAGTGAAAAACTTCCGCGTGGTAACGGAAAATATGTAGCGTCATTTGCTGGCTTTGCGCCTGCAAATGACCCGCAGATTGCGTGTCTTCTTATTCTTGATGAGCCGGAAGGCGGTCAGTATATGGGCGGTATTATTGCTGCTCCTGTTGTAAAAAGGATAATGGAAGATTGTTTAAGATATTTAGGCGGTGAACCGGATCTTACCGAAGAAGAAAAGGAACATGAATATACAGTTCCTAATGTAATAGGGCAACCGGTTGAAACAGCAAGACAAATGTTAAATTATACATCACTTAAGTATAAAATTGAAGGGAAAGGCGAAGTTGTTCTTGACCAGGTTCCAAAAGCAAATGTAGTTGTTGCAGAATCTGCTACGGTAATATTATATACCGAAGAAAGAGATGAGGAAGAAAAAGTTGTTGTACCGGAACTTTATGGTCTTACTTACAACGAAGCCGTAAAAAAACTTGGCGAGTCAGGTCTTACCATAAAAGCAAATGGAATAGAAAATGATGATGGTAGCAAAAAATGCGTATCTCAAAATCCACCGTCAGGCCATTTTGTGGACCCTTCAAGTGAAATTTATGTTGAGTTTAAATAAGAAGGAATGAAAAATGTTACTTAATGAATTACTTACAAGTATTGAATATTTAAGTTATTCGGGTGAAAACAACGTCGAGATAACGGGCATAGCTTTTGACTCAAGAGAAGTAAAACCGGGTAATCTTTTTGTGTGCATAAAAGGTTATGAAAGCGATGGGCATAAGTATGCAAAAAGTGCTGTTGAAAAAGGTGCTTCGGCAATTGTTTTTGAAAATGATGTAGAGTGTGATATACCGAAAATCAAAGTCGCAAATTCGAGAAAAGCGTTAAGTTACCTTTCTGCTTGTTTTTACGATTATCCATCCAAAAAAATGCAGATAATCGGTATTACAGGAACAAATGGTAAAACTACATCTACTTATTTAATAAAAGGTATTTTAGAGGCTTGCGGGTATAAGGTTGGGCTAATCGGTACAAATCAAAATATGATAGGTGACAAAGTAATAGAAACGTCCAAAACAACTCCTGACTGTCTGGAACTTAATATGCTTTTATCCGATATGGTAAAAGAAAAGGTGAATTTTGTTGTAATGGAGGTTTCCTCGCACTCCTTATATCTTGACAGAGTGGCTGAAATTGATTTTAAAGTGGGAGCAATATCAAATGTTACGCAAGACCATCTTGATTTTCATAAGACTTTAGAGGCATACCGTGACGCAAAAAGTATTTTGTTTGAAAAAAGTGAAATATCAGTTCTTAATACAGACGATTCATCCTATAAATATATGAAAAACAAAGCAAAAGGCAAAGTCATATCGTATGGTGTTGGAAACGGAGATGTTAAAGCAGATGACCTGTTCTTAAACAGTAACGGGATATCATACAGCGTGTCTTTCGGCGAGGACAGTGCAAGGATTTTTGTGGGAATACCGGGTAAATTCAATGTCTACAACTCTCTTCTTGCAATAAGTGTTGCTTTAAGTCTTGGAATTCCTATGCCGTTTATCAGAATGGCTCTTAAAAATCAAAAAGGAGTTAAAGGACGCCTTGAAGTATTGGATACCGATACTGACTATTCAGTTATAATAGACTATGCTCATACCCCTGACGGACTTATGAATGTTATAGAAACAATTAATGAGTTTAAAAAGGCACGTCTTATCACAGTATTTGGTTGTGGAGGAGACAGGGATAATAAGAAAAGAAGTATAATGGGAGAAATTGCAACAAAGAATTCTGATTTTACCATTATAACTTCGGATAATCCTCGTACCGAAGACCCTATGAAAATTATTGATGATATTTTAAAAGGGGCTGTGGGCGAAAATTACAAGGTAATAGAAAACAGAAAAGAAGCAATTGCTTATGCACTTGAAATTGCAAAACCTGAAGATATAGTTCTTCTTGCAGGAAAAGGGCATGAAACCTACCAGATTTTAAATACAGGAAAAATTCACTTTGATGAAAGGGAAGTTGTTGCCGAAATTTTAAAAAGGGGTTAAATAATGTTTTTAAGCATTGAAGAAATTGTTAAAGCGACGGGCGGTAAATTATTAAATGTAAGTGACGCTGTAACAATTAAAAAAATAGATACGGACAGTAGAATAGTTACTGCTGACAGCTTGTTTGTTGCATTAAAGGGCGAAAATAATGACGGACACAATTTTGTTTTCGATGTAATAAAAAAAGGTTGCAAAGCAGTTCTTGTAAGCGAGGAAATGCAAATTGACGGTGCAACTGTAATTTTAGTTAAAGATACTAAAATCGCACTCGGAGATATTGCAAGATACTATGTAAATAAACTTAATTTAAAGAAAATTGCGATAACGGGCAGTGTTGGAAAAACTACTACAAAAGAAATGATTGCCTCAGTTTGTGAAAAAATTGATAAAACAGGCAAAACACAAGGCAACTTTAATAATGATATTGGGGTACCTCTTACTGCTTTTTCCTTAAATGATGAAAAAATAGCTATTTTTGAGATGGGAATGAATCATTTCGGAGAAATAGAATATTTGTCGCAAATTGTAAACCCTGAAATTGGAGTAATAACAAATATAGGTTACTCACACATAGAAAATCTGGGTTCCAGAGAAGGTATTTTAAAAGCAAAACTTGAAATTTTAAAAGGTATGGACGAAAATTCATATCTTATCTTAAACGGAGATGACCCATATTTATACAGTGTTAAGAATAATATAGAGGCAAATATAATTTATTTTGGCATTGAAAATAAAGAATGTGATATTGTTGCAAAAGATATAAAAGAAGAAAATGAAACTACAATTTTTAAGATAGACGATGAAGAATATAAAATTAATGTTTTAGGAGTTCATAATGTCTATAATGCTCTTTCTGCTATTTCGGTAGGAAGACTTTTGTCAGCAGATAACAGTAGAATAAAAGAAGGCTTATTAAGTTTTAGGCCTGACGGAATAAGGCAGAATATAGTTAAAAAAGACGGATACACGCTTGTTATAGACTGCTATAATGCTGCGCCTGATTCAATGATAGCATCTTTAAATGTGCTTTCCAAACTTTCGGGGAAAAGAAAGATTGCAGTATTCGGTTCGGTAGCAGAACTTGGGGATATAAGAGATGAACTTCTGTATGAAGTCGGAAAAAAGGCAAGTGAATGTGATTTATATGAACTTATTACTTTGTCTTCCGATGCACTTTCTATAAATAAAGGTGCAAAAGATAACGGCTTTTTACGAGAAAAGAATTTTAGTACAAACTCAGAAATTTTAGAATATCTTAAAAGTATTATAAAAAAAGACGATGTTATTTTAATTAAAGGTTCAAGAAAATATAAAATGGAGGAAATAAGCGAGGGCTTAGTAAATATGAAATGGTAAGTATAAGTTTGTCAATAATAATAGCATTTTTAGTGTGTGTTATAATATCGCCTGTGCTTATTCCTTTTTTAAGGAAATTAAAATTCGGTCAGGAAATACTGGAAATCGGTCCTAACTGGCATAAGAGTAAAAAAGGTACACCTACTATGGGAGGAATTTCCTTTATTCTTGCAATAACTTTTTCAATCCTTTTTATACATCTTGATTTAACAGGATATATAGTGTTTGCTTTTGCTCTTATTTGCGGAATAATAGGCTTTGTTGATGATTTTATCAAAGTACATCTTAAAAGAAATATGGGATTTAATGCAAAGCAAAAAACAATGTGTTTAATCCTTGCTATAGTTATTTTTGTTCTTTTGTTAAGATATTTAAATATTACAGATACTAAGATTTTTATACCGTTTTTAAAGGCAGAGGTTGAATTTTCATATTTTTATTATCCTCTCGTTTTAGTTGGTATATTCTATATGGTAAACAGCGTAAATCTTACTGACGGCATTGACGGCTTGTGCGGAAGTGTAACATCTATTGTGCTTGTTTTCTATGTAATAACATTATATATGAAAAATGCTGTCGGTCTTTCTTATCTTGCTGCATCTTCACTTGGAGCAATGATTGCCTTTTTGATTTTTAATCTTCATCCTGCAAAAATGTTTATGGGGGATACAGGCTCACTGTTTTTAGGCGGTCTTGTAACAGGAATAGCAGTTGCAACAGGCAATCCTTTAATTATTGTATTGTTTGGAATTATATATGTAATAGAATCTTTGTCAGTTGTTATTCAGGTAACAAGTTTTAAACTGACAGGAAAAAGAGTATTTAAGATGTCGCCTATTCATCATCACTTTGAAATGTGTGGCTTTTCGGAAAACAAAATTGTTCTTTTGTTTTCTCTTGTAACTTTTGTATGCTCGGTAATAGGCTTTTTTGGAACAATCAGTTTGTAATAATGTAGGATGTGAAAAAAAGTATGGCTAAAACAAAAAAAACTTCCTTTGATGGTGTTTTGTTTGCGACAGTAATTGTACTGTCGCTGTTTGGCTTGATTATGATATTTTCTGCAAGCTCGCCGTCTGCTTTTTCTTTGTATGGCGACAGTTTCTATTTTGTTAAAAAGCAACTTATATGGACTGTTTTAGGTTTTGGGGTGTTATTCTTTTGTGCCTCTTTTGACTACAGAAAATATAAAAAATTCGGTGTCGCAATTTTTGCCCTTAATATAATTTTACTACTTCTTGTTCTTGTAATCGGTGTTGAAACAAAAGGGGCAAAAAGATGGCTTAATTTAGGGATTGGTACTGTTCAGCCCTCCGAGTTTACAAAAGTATCAATAGTAATTTTAATGGCGATGTACTTTGAGGTAATGGGAAAAACAAAGCAAACTATGAAAAATGTTTATCTTCCTTTAGCAGTGCTTGTAGGGATACCATGCATTCTTCTTATTTTACAGCCTCACTTTTCAGTTATTATAATTATTGGTGCAACAGTGTTTGGAATGCTTTGCGTTTATGGAATACAGTTTAAGTTCTACCTTCCTATAATTATAGGCGGAGGTGCTATGGGAGCATATCTTGCAATAAGTGAGCCGTACAGATTAAAAAGAATAACTGCGTATCTTGACCCGTTTTCCGATAAATTAGGAGACGGATGGCAGATAGTTCAGTCTTTATATGCGATAAGTTCAGGAGGAGTTTTTGGTCTGGGGCTTAGCCGAAGCAGACAAAAGCATCTTTATATTCCCGAACCGCAGAACGATTATATTTTCTCTATTATATGCGAAGAATTGGGACTTATCGGAGCGATTGTAGTTATAGTATTATTTGTGGTTTTGTTTTTAAGATGTGTAAAAATTGCACTTTCCTGTAAAGATCCTTTTGGTACATATATGGCTTTTGGAATGGGATTTTTGATTATAATTCAGGTTGTTTTAAATATAGGTGTTGCAAGTAATTTGTTGCCGTCAACAGGTATTCCTCTGCCGTTTTTCTCGGCAGGCGGTTCCAGTTTTGTATTTCAGATGATGGCAATGGGAATTGTCCTTAACATTTCACGGCATAGGAGTTGAAAAAATGAGACTGATTATTGCAGGCGGAGGCACAGGCGGGCATATTAATCCCGCTATAGCAATCGGAAGTGAAATCAAAAAAAGAGATAAAGACAGTGAAATTTTATTTATAGGAACAAAAAAGGGTCTTGAGAGCGAACTTGTTCCAAAAGCAGGCTATGATATAGAATTTATAGATGTCGAAGGATTCTTAAGAATAAAATCTTTTCATAATCTTACTGTTCTTATGAAATTTTCAAAAAGCGTTTTAAAGTGCATGAGTATTATAAAAAAATTCAAACCTGATGTAATAGTAGGAACCGGAGGGTATGTCAGTGCACCTGTTGTACTTGCAGGTAAAATCTTAAATATTCCAACCCTTATTCATGAACAGAATGCAGTTGCAGGTAAAACATCAAAAATGCTTTCAAAATATGCAGACACGATATGTGTTGCTTTTGATAACAAAAATATATTGGGGAATCCTGAGAAAACAGTTGTAACAGGTAATCCTGTCAGAGAAAGTTTTAAATCGGTAAATAAAGAATCCTCAAAAAAAGAACTTGGATTTCTAAACGAAAAACCTCTTATAGTATGTGTAAGCGGAAGTCTTGGCGCTCAGAAAATAAGCGAATATTTGACCGATTTTATTAAAGACCATTATAAAACAAATGACTTTAATTTAGTTCTGGTAACAGGAGATTTGTACTACGAGGATGTGCTTAATGAACTTAAAAGGTGTAAAATTGATTTAACAGGTACAAATATTAAGATTAAAAATTATATTCACGATATGGAAAAATATTTGTCTGCTGCAGATCTTGTGATAAGCCGTTCAGGAGCAATTTTCTTATCAGAGATTGCATATCTTGGCAAACCTTCAATTTTAATTCCATCTCCGAACGTTGCGGAAAATCATCAGGAAATAAATGCTGATGCATTTGTAAAGTCTGGTGCAGGAATTAAAATATGCGAGAGTGAATTGTCGAAAAATACACTTAAAAATGCTATATATGATATTATAAAAGACGATTATAAAATGTATGTTATGAGTCATAATGCTCTTAAGATGTCTAAAAAAGATGCAACTAAGATGATAGCAGATGAAGTGGAAAAACTTATAAAAACAAAGTAGTGGCAATTTAAAAATTTCCTAATAAATTATGGTACTTGCAAATGCCCTTTACAAAATATACTTTATTAAGAACACTTTTAAAAATTTTACATACAATTATGGTGTAAAGTATTTTGGAGGTGTGCTTATGAGCAAACTGGTTATTACAGGGGGCAGAAGGCTTGAAGGGAAGGTAAGAATACCGGGTGCAAAAAACACTGTTTTACCTATTCTTGCAGCGACCATTATAAGCGGGAAAAAAAGTATAATAAAGGATTGCCCTAAAATTAAAGATGTTTATTTAACTTTGGAGATATTAAAAGATTTAGGATGCGAAGTTTTTTGGGAAGATGATAACCTTATAATAGACTCTGCTAATATTTCAAGCACTAAAATCAAAGATGAACTTATGGATAAAATGCGTTCCTCCATTATACTCACAGGTGCTATTCTAGCACGTATGGGGGAAGCGAAAACCACTTATCCCGGAGGTTGTGAATTAGGGCTTCGACCGATTGATTTACATATAAAAGCCTTTGGGGAAATGGGAATAGAAATAAAAGAAAAGCACGGATATTTAAATTTCGATGGAAAAAAATTAAAACCAAGTGAAATCCATCTTGATTTTCCGTCAGTGGGTGCTACTGAAAATATTATGCTTGCAGCATCAAAAATAAAGGGAAGAACTAAAATAATCAACGCTGCAAAAGAGCCTGAAATTGAAGATTTGCAAAACTTTTTAAATAAAATGGGTGTAAAAGTTTACGGTGCAGGAACAAGTGTTATTGAAGTGAATGGCACGGATACTTTTTATGATGTGACTCATACAGTGATACCCGACAGGATTGTTGCTGCAACCTATATGATGGCAGGCGCAATAACAAATGGGGATATTTTTCTTACAAATGTTAACTATAACCATATAAGTTCAGTAGCATCTGCTCTTTTAAGTGCAGGCGCAGACGTTATAAAAGACGGGAACGATGCCTTAAGAGTCAAATCAAACGGCAATCTCAAAGCAATTAATTTAGTAAGAACAACGCCATATCCTGGTTTCCCTACTGATGCACAGTCGATTCTTATGTCACTGCTTAGTGTGTGTGAGGGAACAAGTATGATAGTTGAAAATATATTTGACGGCCGATTCAAACACGTTGAAGAACTTAAAAAGATGGGCGCCGACATAACTGTTGACGGAAGATGTGCAGTTATAAAGGGAGTTCCTGCTCTTTATGGTGCAAGAGTTAATGCTCCTGATTTGAGAAGTGGCGCGGGACTTGTAATTGCAGGACTCTGGGCAGAGGGAATAACCGAAATTACCAATGTTCATTATATAGAACGAGGCTATGAGGATATAGCGGGAGATTTACAAAAACTGGGAGCAGATATAAGTAAAATATAAATATATTATATTTTAGGAGAGAACAAATGATAATAAGAGGTAAAGACGCTGACGGCAGAACACTTAGCGAACTTCGCCGTGAGAAGAGGAAAAGGAGAAAAACAAGAAAAAAAATACTTATTGGTTTAATGCTTATACTTATGATTTGTATAGGTTTACTTTTCACGCCTCTTTTTAATCTTAAAGAACTCGAAATTGAAGGAAATAAGAAAGTAAAAACGGAAGATATAATAAAATCGAGCGGTTTTATTCTTTCAGAAAATATTTTTAAATTCAAATTAAATACAGCAGGGGAAACTATTGCAAAAATCCCTTATATAAATTCTGTTATAATACAAAGAAAACTGCCGGGTAAAATTGAGATTTCGGTAACTGAATGTATTCCGATGGCTTATATTCAGTGTGCAAATGAAATGGTAGTAGTAGATAAAGACGGTAAAGTTTTAGAGAAAAAAACTGAGGATATTAACTATAATTTGCCAATACTTTTTGACTTCAAATTTGATAAATATACACTTGGTGAAAAAATTTCAAAAAATAATAATGAAAAATTGCAAAAAACTCTTGAAATTACGAAGAATTTGTATAATAATAATCTTATAGAAGATGTTTTAAGTATTACTACAACAAAAGGCGAACTTTATCTTAATTTCAGAGACGGTCTTAAAGTAATAGTAGGCGATGAGAAAGATATTGGGAGCAAACTTACAATGTTAAAAGAAGTTTTAAAAGTTATGCCAAATAAAAGTGGCGGTATCATTGACGCCAGAGACCCTCAAAAACTTTATCATCGTACAGAGTAATACGAATTTTAAAAAGCATCAATATTGATGCTTTTTTAGTCTTTAAAAATATATAAAAAAGGAATGTTAACTTTAAATGAAAAACAGAAAAGCACAGTTATCAATAGGCTTTGTGTGTATGATTCTAAGTTTTTTTATAGTTCTTCAGCTTAAAACGGTCAAAAATAATACTGTAAATACCTATCCTACTCAGATAAGGGTGGAGCAGTCTCAGGAACTTTTAAGGCTTGAAAAAGAAAAAAACGAAGCATTATACAAACAGGTTATGGAATATAAAGATGAGATTGCGGAATATCAGTCTCAGGTTAATGCTGACGAAATTTTAATAAAAGATTTAAGAAATGCGGAAATTGTAGCGGGTATGGTTTCTGTTCAGGGACCGGGACTTATGATAACTTTAAACGATGGTGAGGTTGCCAGTAATATAAATATTGATGAAAATCTTTATGTTGTGCATCAGGACGATATTTTAAGAATACTAAACGAACTTCGTTCTGCAGGTGCAGAAGCCTTGTCGGTAAATGATCAGAGAGTTCTTGCAACAAGTGAAATAAGATGTGCAGGGAATACTGTAAGTATAAACAATACACGTACTGCAGCTCCTTTTGTAATAAAAGCAATAGGTGATCCTGAGCAACTTGAGAGTGGAATAAAAATGCGTGGAGGAATTTTTGATGATTTATCTCCATGGATTAGTATTGAACTTAAAAAAGTTACTGATGATATTGTAATTCCAGCATACGCCGGAAAAATAGAATTTAAACACGCAAAGATTATAACAAATAAAGAAGCAATGGGAAATTAGGTGATTTTTTTGGCTATTGGAATAATATGTCTTATAATAGGTGGTTTGCTTGGCTTTTTTATAAACATAAATGTTTCAGCAGAGGCATCTGTTTATATTGCCATTGCAATTTTTGCAGCCTTTGACTCTATAATGGGTGGAATTGTTGCATATCTTAACAAAAATTTTGATTTACCTGTCTTTATTTCAGGATTTTTTTCAAATGCTTTGCTCTCAATAGTGCTTATATATCTCGGCACAAAACTGGGTATAGATGTTTATGTGGCTATTGTAATAGTATTTTCATTAAGAATTTTTCAAAATTTTGCAATTATTCGAAGATTTCTATTGAATAAATTAAAGAAATCTGCTAAAATAGAAGAAATAAGTGACTTAAAAGAGAATAATATAAATCAGGGAGGACAATAAAATGTCAATAAGTATTCCATCTGAAATTGCAGATAATGCAGTTATAAAGGTAATTGGTGTTGGTGGCGCAGGTAATAATGCGGTCAACAATATGGTACTTAACAATCTTTCAAATGTAGAATTTATTGCACTGAATACGGACAAGCAGGCTTTGGCTACATCATTAGCCACTCATAAAATACAAATCGGCGAAAAAGTTACCAGAGGTTTAGGCGCAGGCGCTAATCCTGAAATCGGTAAAAAAGCAGCCGAAGAATCAAGTGATGAAATTGCCCAGATTTTAAAAGGCGCTGATATGGTATTCATAACAGGCGGTATGGGCGGAGGTACCGGTACAGGTGCTGCTCCTGTCGTTGCAAGTATCGCTAAAGATTTAGGTATCTTAACTGTAGGTGTTGTTACAAGACCTTTTAGTTTTGAAGGTAAAAAAAGAGCAGATGTTGCAAATAAAGGAACTATGACTTTAAAAGACAGTGTTGATGCATTGATGGTTATCCCTAACGATAAACTTCTTCAGATGGTGGACAAGTCAACTTCTCTTTTAGATTCATTTAAAATGGCTGACGATGTTTTAAGACAAGGCGTTCAGGGTATATCTGACGTTATTGTTATCGGTGGTTTAATCAACTGTGACTTTGCCGATGTTAAAACAGTTATGAAGAATAACGGTTTTGCTCATATGGGTATAGGTTATGGCTCAGGGGATAACAGAGCAGAAGAAGCAGCAAAAGCAGCTATCGAAAGTCCGCTTCTTGAAACATCAATTGAAGGTGCTAAAGGCGTCTTGGTTAATATCACAGGTAGTTCTAATCTTAACTTGTTTGATGTCAGCACAATAAATACTATCATTCAGGAAAAAATCTCAACTGATGCAGATAATTACATATTCGGTACTGTTACTGACGAATCAATGGGAGACGATATTAAAGTTACTGTTGTTGCAACAGGCTTTGATTCAGCAGAAGGCGGCGAAGTTATAAGACCGATGAAGAAAATTTCTGAAGATAAAACTGAGTCTGAACCTATAATTGAAGAAGACTTACCTGTTTTAGAACCGGTTGCTCCTGCAAAACTTTCAGATGAACCTGAAAAAGAACAGATAGATATATTTGATAAAGATATTTTAGATATTCCATCATTTATAGACAGTATGTCAAAAAACGATTAATATAAAGCACCTGGAAACAGGTGCTTTAAAAACTAGGAGATTATTATGAATTTATTAGAAGAATTAAAAGCAAGAGGTCTTATTGCACAAATGACCCACGAAAAAGAAATAGAGGAACTTTTAAACAATGAGAAAGTTACTTTTTATATAGGATTTGACCCGACAGCCGACTCGCTTCATATAGGCCATTTTTTGCAAATGGTTGTTATGGCTCATATGCAAAGAGCAGGTCACAGACCTATTGCGATAATAGGCGGAGGTACTGCTATGGTCGGTGACCCGTCAGGCAGAACTGATATGCGTCAGATGATGACAAAGGAAACAATAGCACATAATGCTGACTGTTTTAAAAGCCAACTGTCAAAATTAGTTGACTTTTCTGACGGCAAAGCTCTTATGGTAAATAACGCTGACTGGCTTTTAGATTTAAATTATGTTGAATTCTTAAGAGATATCGGTGTTCATTTTTCAGTTAACAGAATGCTTACCGCTGAATGTTTTAAAACAAGACTTGAAAAAGGTCTTTCCTTTATTGAGTTTAACTATATGCTAATGCAAAGTTATGACTTTTTAAAACTTAACAGGGACTACGGTTGTAAATTGGAACTTGGCGGCGATGACCAGTGGTCAAATATTATCGGCGGTATTGAACTTATAAGAAGATGTGATGGTAAAGAAGCATATGGTATGACATTTACACTTCTTACAACAAGTGAAGGCAAAAAAATGGGTAAAACCCAGAAAGGTGCATTATGGTTAGACCCTAATAAAACAACACCATTTGAGTTTTATCAGTATTTCAGAAATGTTAACGATGCCGATGTTATCAACTGTATGAAACTTATTACATTTATTCCTTTAGATGAAATCTATGAGTATGAAAAATTAGAGGGAAGCGAAATTAACAAAGCAAAAATGAGACTTGCTTTTGAAGTAACCAAAATGGTTCATGGAGAAGAAGAAGCCAAAAAAGCAGAAGCGGCAGCTCTTAACCTGTTTGCAGGGGGAGGAGCAGCAGAAGTTCCGAGTGTAGAAATCTCAGCCTCTGAAATAGAAAACGGTATAAATATAATGGATATGCTTGTTATAACAAAACTTGCACCGTCAAAAAGCGAAGCAAGAAGAAATGTTCAACAAGGCGGAGTATCTGTAAGGGAAGAAAAAATTTCTGATATTAATTTTACCATTACCAAAGATATGTTTGAGAATAATGAACTTATGATAAGACGTGGAAAGAAAGCGTTTATAAAAGTTATTATACATTAGAAAAAAGGGCAGGCTATGCCCTTTTTTTAAAATTAATAAGGTGGAGGGGATTAAAATGAGCAAGTTATCAAATGAAGAAATGTTAAATGTACTTATTGTTTTAGTTATAATGATAATTGTTGTGCGTCATATTTATCTTAATGTGTCAATTATGTTTGCAATGAGAATAGTTAATAAAAACCCAAATGAAGCCAATGCCCAAAAAGTTTTTAAACTACTCAATGCAAAGTTTGGAGTAAAAATCAATAACCATCCGAAAGACTGGGGAGAGTACAGGGATATGTTCTACAAAATTAACGGATCATCCCAGATTCCAACCGAATTAAAAGAAAAAATTAAAGCAAGACTTATAAAAAAAGGGCTGTATATCAACAATACTAAAATTATAAATAACTATAAAGGGGGAAATAGTAATGTTTGATAAAATTCCAACATGGATAAAAATAGTATTGGTAATTTGTTTTCCACCGCTTATCGTATTTTACATAATATTGTTGTTATTAAAACCAACATTTAAATACGCAGCTGATGAAAACAAACTTTTTACAAACCTTGTAAATAATCCAACTAAAGAAAATGCATCAGAGTATATTGAACTTATACACAATAAACCAAAAGTAACTTTTCTTCCCGATAATAATCCGAGTGCATGGGCTGTTTTAAGGGAAAAATGGCAGATTATAAATCATTCAGATAAAATCCCTACCGAAATGAAAAAGGAAATCTTTGAATATTTAGTAAGCCGCGGTCTTTATGTAAATAATTCAAAAATTGTGAATAATTATAAAGAGTCAAATGAATAATACGATGTAATATAAAAGCAGGATGATTTTTCACCCTGCTTTTATACTGTGTCAATTAGTATTTTCTTCTATGAATTTTCGCGTTGAATTTTTGATATAATGGTTGCTTTTTGTATAAAAATATATATTTCTTTTAATTTCTTCATCACTTAATTTATAGTAAATAATATTATTTTGTTCACCTGTTCTTTTCACAAGAGTATCACTTACAAATGAAATTCCTAACCCTGAAGTAGAAATATTATGTGCTGTTACTTGCTGGTCAATCTCAAAAACAACTTTTGGAGTAAAACCATGCCGTTTGCATAACAGCAGAGCCTTTTTACCTGTATCATTTTCCTTTTTTAAGAGAATAAATGGTTCATTTTCAAAAACATCCAAAGATACACACGGGAAATTTTTATTTAAATGTACATCATTTTTAATATCATCTATAGAAAGTTTGAATTTCTTAAGCTTCGAATTTATTTTATAATCCTTAGGTACAGCAAGTAATATTGTTTCTGAAATGTAAAAGTATGAAGTGATATTTTCGTTTGCTATAAAAACATTATCAATAAAAATATCAATTTCTCCGTCCAAAAGCATTGAAATTAAAGAGGTTGTTTTATCTTCATAGATGGTAAATTCAATACCCGGATAAGTTTTGTTGAATTTCGCAATTATAGGAGGAAGTATATATGAAACAAATAAATTACTGCCTCCGATTTTTATATTACCTTTTACAATATTCAAACTGTCGTTTATATAATTTGAGAACTCATTCTCAATTTTTTTAATTTGTAATGCTTTTTCTATGTACTCTTTACCAATATCGGTAAGTGTAATTGGTTTTGTCGTACGATTAAAAATAGGCGCTCCTATCTTTAATTCAATACGCCTGATACTTGCGCTGAGTGACGGCTGAGATACATATAAATTTTGAGAAGCCTTGGAAAAACTTTTTTCGTTATATACTTCCAAAACATAGTCTTTATTGCTAAACATATCCATTCCCACCTTGTATAACTTTAAAGTTATAATAATCATTATTTAATATATATTAGATTATATCACATAACCATGTTATAATCAAGCAAAAAGGGGGAATAAACAAATGAAAAATATATACAGAGAGGAAAAAGACTCTATCGGAGTTTTGAATGTTCCTTGTAATGCATATTATGGTATTCATACGCTAAGAGCGAAGGAAAATTTTCAGATAACTGGTAAAACAGTACATAAAGAATTGATTACTGCACTTGTAGAAATAAAAATGGCAGCCGCCCAGACTAATTTTGAAGCAGGTATTTTAAGTAAAGATATAAAGGATGCGTTAATAAAAGCAGGTAATGAAATACTTTCCGGAAGCCTTTGGGATAACTTCCTTGTTGATACAATACAGGGAGGCGCAGGTACTTCAACTAATATGAATATAAATGAAGTAATGGCAAACAGGGCTATCGAAATATTAGGCGGAGAAAAAGGTGATTACAAGGTAGTTCATCCCAATGACCATGTTAACTGTGGGCAATCCACAAATGATGTATATCCAAGTGCAGGAAGAATTGCAATAATACGAACAATTTTAAAGACTTTGGAGGAGTTAAAACAATTGGAAAGTTCACTTCTTAATTGCTCTTTAAAATTTAAAAATGTAATAAAAATGGGACGAACTGAAATGCAGGACGCTGTCCCTGTTGGACTGGGAAGAACTTTTGGCGCATACGCAAAAGCAATCGAAAGAGACATCGTACATTTTTATGATGCAATTAAAATTTTATCAAAAATAAATATGGGAGGAACTGCAATTGGAACTTCCATAAATGCTGATAAAAAATATGTTCATAATATAACAAAAAATATTTCTGATATAACCGGTCTGGAATTAACCCGTGCCGAAAATTTAATTGATGCAACACAAAACGCAGACGAACTTGTTTTTGTACACGGAATAATAAAAAGCTGTGCAGTCAATTTGTCCAAAATTTCCAATGATTTAAGATTAATGTCATCCGGTCCAAGATGCGGAATCGGTGAAATTAATCTACCTCCAAGACAAAACGGTTCCTCTATTATGCCTGGGAAAATTAACCCGGTAATTCCTGAAATGATGAGCCAGATATCGTATAAAATAATGGGTAACGATACAACAGTAACTGTAGCAGCAGAGGGAGGACAACTTGAACTTAATCCTTTTGAACCAATTATTTTCCATTGTATTTTAGAATCTCTTGATATTATAAGAAAAGGAATAAATTCTTTAATCATAAATTGTATTAATGGTATAACTGCCAACGAGGAGTACTGCAAAAAAAGTGTTTTAGAAAGTATTGGGATAATAACTGCTTTATGCCCTTATATAGGATATACGCAAAGTTCCAATATAGCAAAAGAGGCTCTAAAAGAGAATAAAAATGTATATGATATAATAATTGAGAAAAATATAATGTCTTGTGAAAAATTGGATGAAATTTTTGATAAAATAATAAAAGATGCCTTGTAATTTAGTAGGTTTTATAATCTCCGTATACTTAAAAAACTGATAAACTTTTACATAACACACACTAAAGAAATGTTAAGTTATGTTAAAGTTTGTCAGTTTTTTTAAAACTAATATAAAAGTTTGGTAATTCTTACTTTTTAAGTTAATTTTTCTCCGATGGAAATAGCAACTTTTAATCCGTCAAGCATAGATTCTTTATCCACCCATTCTTCACGTGTATGCATACCCTCGTATATATTCACGCCTATACATAAAGCGGGGATTCCTTTTGATAGTGGTATGTTGCAATCAGTTGAACTGCTTTTAAAAGTTACTTTCTTATTTATAACTTTTTCAATTTCAGGAACAATAAGATTTTTAAGTTTTTCTATCTTTGTTATATCAGTATTTCCGCAAGGTCTGTCACCAACCATTTTAACTTTAATGGTTACTCCGTCTGATTTTGCGTGTTCAAATATTTTTTCAAACTTTCTTTCCATATTTAAAAGACAATCTGCATCATCAGAACGGTATTCGCATAAAAATTTTGCATATTGAGATATCGTATTTACTGATGTTCCGCCTGAAAATGTACCGACATTAAATGTGGTTTTCGTTCCTTCTTTTTTGGGAATATCTATTTTATAAATATCGTTAATAATCTTAGATGCAATGTTTATTGCATTTGGTTTCCCAAAATCAAGATAGGAATGACCTCCTTCGGTAAACACTTCAACTTCATATCGTTTGGAACCCACACAGGTATCATTGACAATATCAAGATTACTGTCAAATGTTATAAATTGTTTAATTCGTTCGTTGTAATCGGAAAAAAGTTGTCTGACCCCTTTAAGATTTCCCAAGCCCTCTTCACAGGAATTACAAACAAAAAGTATTCCTTTTTCAGGTTTTATATTATTGGTTATAAAGTATTTTGCCATTAGGAGAAGAATAACAACACTTGCAGTATCATCTGCAACTCCCGGAGAGTGAATTCTCATACCATCATCATAACAGGGCATAGGCTCCAAATCGGGAAAAACTGTATCTGTATGTGCTGCGAAAACTGTGATCTCATCACTGCTTTCACAGTTTAGGGGGAATATAACATTTAAGGCTTCATCAATATATACTCCCTCTGCATTGACACTTTCTAACCATTTTTTGCAATATTCTGCTCTTTTGTGTTCAAAATGTGAGGGAGCAGGGATATTGCATAAATCTTTTAACATATCAAACATTTCCGTTTTGTTGTTTAAAATAAACTGTTCAATGTTTTCGTAATTCATAATTTTTCTCCTTTAATTGAAACATTCATTACAAGTATCATATCCATTTTCTAAAAGTACATCGATATTTCCAAAGTAAGTTTCTTTATTCTTATCTTTAATAGACTTAATATTTGAACATTCTTTTCTATGTACTTTTTTGGAACTTGTGTTTAATATAAAACTTGTTTCATTTTTATAATCTTCCGTTTTAAAAGTGTAATTTTCATCTTTTTTACTTATTCCAGATGCATAGTTTATTTCAACGCCGGGTTGAACATTATAGCAATACACATTAAAGCATATACCGTTTCCGTTATCTTCCATAGATAACGCTTCCATTAATACACCACTTGCGACAAGATTATCTTCTTTAAAAACAGGAGTCACTCTCATTAAAACATGGTTGTCAGTTTCTTTTATGTAGTCTGCAACCATATTTTCAAAAGGTAACATTCCCTCAACATTTAAATATCTTGTGCCTGTTATGAGATTTCTCTCGTTTGCATTTTCTCCTGTTAACTGAAAGCCTAATAAATGACACCTGTTATAAAGATATTTTCCGTCAACCCAGTCGTATTTTACTGTATGCCACCCTGAAGGCTTAACCTGACCGATTGCCTCTCTTTCTTCTTCGGGCATTAAATCCTTTCCTATTGATGCCATAACAACACCGCATCTTCCCAATCTGTCAAGGTCACTGTATGTTTCGTAAGAATCAGTTGTATATTCATCTTCAGAAAAAAACGGTAGGTTATCATTTATTACTACGTAAGGCGAACCTGAAAATTCAGGAATATTATCAAGCGCGATGTTCGGATATTTTAAATTATCATTTTCGCTTTTGAAAAGTCCTGAAATAATTAATATAACGGCAATAACTATAACCACAATTTTTCTATACTTTTTCATAATATACCTCCGTTATTTTTTTGTGACTGTTTCCTTCAAAATCACTTGACTTAGCAACTCTAAAATTGCTTGGCAGAACAAATTTTAAATCACAAGGATAAACAGTATTCCAACAAAACAGTATAACTTTGTCAACTTTGGAAAAATCACATAACTCAGGACTTTCTACAAAAAAATAATCGTCAGCGTATGCATCTTGAGGGACTTTATCACAAATTATAATCTTTTCTTTTTCAAAAAGATTTTTTGAAAAATCGGTAGTAAAAAGTCTATTGTTTTTTGTTATTTCGTAAATTCTGTCTATCACTTCTTTATCTTTTGTCTGACGCCTTTTATTAAATTGAATTCCAAAATTATTATCAACACATGCTATAATTATCATAAAATTACTTCCCTTTAATATAATTTAAATACGTGTTGCCGTTGCAACACGTATTTAAATTATATTTTATATTCACTAAAATTCTTTATGTATTTATCAGAGGTTTCTTTGATTTGTTCCTTAAATTCTTTAAACGAGTTATCATAAACACCGACAACATTAAAACCTGCTTTTTTCGCAGAAACTATTGCGTGATAAGAATCTTCAAAAATTACGGTTTCTTCCTTATTTGTTCCAAGTTTTAAAAGTGCTTCTTCAAAAATTTTTGCACTGTCTTTCTTACTCTCTTTAACATCTTCGTTTGTGATAATAAATTCAAACATATCAAATATGTTGTGCCTTTTAAGAGCATATTCAATTAAATATTTGTTGGTTGCAGAGGCAATACACATTTTAATATTTTTCTTTTTTAGTTTGTTTAAAAAAAGATGTACGTAAGGTTTTAGAGGTATATTGAATTTGTAATTACTTTCTATAAGAGAAAGTACTTCTTTTTCTATTTTTTCACAGGACTCGGAAAGATTAAAATGTTCTTTCATATATTCACATGCCTTAGGGATAGTAAGACTGTCAATAATCTGCTTTTCTTCTAAAGTAACCTGTTTACCTTTTCTTCCCAAATAGATTTCCACTATTTTTCTCCAGAAAACCATTGAATCCAGTAAAGTGCCGTCTAAATCAAATATAACACCCTGCATATATTAACACCCCATAAATATTATTAAATCCGTAAAAAATAATAACATATTTTAGACATAAAGTCAATTTAATATAGAGATTTTTTAAAAAATATCTTTACAATTTGAAAATAGTATGTTATAATATTTTGGTATTTAGGGGTATAGCTCAGTTGGTAGAGCAGCGGTCTCCAAAACCGCGTGCCGTGAGTTCAAGTCTTACTACCCCTGCCAAGAAAAAAGACATCCATTGGATGTCTTTTTTCAGTTATATTTGCCTTTGGCAAGTTATATTGCTACGCAGTTATATTTGGCTTACGCTTAGTGATATTGTGCTTTCGCACAGTATAAAGGCAAAGATAATATCACTGAAACTGGAAGTTTCAATATCACTTTTGATTTATCAAAAATATCACTCCATCGAAGATAGAATATCACTATTTTTGCATCAATTTCCCATCCGTTCTTACCCGTTTCTAACGATTCCGTCTGCTACATCATCAAAAAAGCATCAAAGAATTTTGTTTTCTTTGTTTACAGTATATCAAATTTTGATATGTCCTTAAGTTTATTATCAGGGTATATTTTCGGATCCCTTGTGTAAAGGTTTTGTGTTAAGAAAACACACTGCTGCCTTTTCCTTGAGTAAACGCTGACTAATTCGTATTTCATCACTTATTTGAGGAGAAGGAACTTTCCTGTTTTAATAAAAATACCGCTAATACAAATATATGAGTATGATAAATAAAGTTATAGGTTAAATTAAAATATGTTGACAATTAATTAGAAATATAGTATAATAATACAAAAAAGAGACGTAAATTTTTTAAAAACCCTTTTAAATGTAGAAAAGTAAAAAAGATATCTGCGTAAAATAATCCAAATATTTAATGTGTAAAATATTGAGGTGATTGTGAATATGCTGGAAAAAGATAAGATTTTATTTTGTACTGCAAAGGAATTTTTTGGAGGTTATCCTTTTAAGGTTATAAAAATTGTTGGAAGTCTTTTAGGAGAGACGTATGTTCAAAAATTTCATTATCATGATTATATGCAAATATGGTATGTGAAGAATGGTCAGTGTATTCATTATTTTAATGATGTAGAATATAAACTTTCAAAAGGCGATATATTTATTTTGCCTCCTTATGTTTCCCATAAAATTATTGCTGAAAATACTGAAAATATGGAACTTATCGGATGCGAATTTGTGGAAAAATTTATTGCCAATCCAAATGGAGAAAAGGATAATTTTGATTTTAATTATCTTAAACCATTTATAGTCGATACTGAAAAAATAAAACCTATTTTTTCACTTGATGGTTCCGCAGTTAAGGAAATTGAAAAATTGCTCGAAGAAATTGTCTGGGAATATGAGCATAAAGAAATGTTTTTTGAGATGTATACTAAAGCAAATATATTAAAGATACTTTCTATAATCGCAAGGCAATATAGCAAGATTGTGGATATTTCTCAAAGCAATTTGATAAATAAGTATAAAGACGCTATTGCAAAAATAATACTTTATATGAATGAACATTGCAAGGAAAGAATTTATATAGATGATATGTGTAAAATGGCAAATATGACGCCTTCGTATTTTTCCTATGTTTTTAAAACTATTACAGGGAGAAATTTTACCGAATATTTAAATTCGATTAAGATTTCAAAAGCAAAAGTTATGCTTTTACAATATAATAAGAAAATAAGCGAAGTTTCTGAAGAACTTGGATTTAGCGATCATGCGTATTTTTGCAGAGTTTTTAAAAAGGAGACAGGAATTTCTCCGGGAAAATATAGGAGATTTTCCTGATAATTACATTTTTTATTACTCGATTTGTTTCCTTTTTTTAAAAAAAACAAGGGTTAAAAACACACTTTGTACAAAGTGTGTTTTTTTGTGCGAAAAATATAGTATTTTTGTCCAAAATTTACGAAAAATTATCCAATTGAAAAGGGCGATTTGTGATGTTATACTAAGTTTACAATGGAATGTTAAAAGGAGGAATAAGCTTATGATTAAAAGGAAAATTATGGCACTAATATTATTGTTATCTGTGATTTTTACTTTATGTCCGTCTTTTGCAGTATTTGCGGATGGATTTAACGAAGAGTATATTATGGAAATTGAGTTTTTAAAAAATCTTAAACTTATCGATGATGATTATGATGCCACACTTGTTATTACAAAAGGGGAAATATCGGTTATGCTGCTTGATATGCTTTATCCTGAAACCGATTTTTCATCTCATCTTGGAGAACCTGCATTTAATGATGTGACAAATGAACATAAATATTATTCATATATAAAAGCCTGCAGGGATTTAGGAATAGTAAATGGAGATTTGAACGGAAATTTCAATCCTGATAGGCAGATATCACTTATAGATGCTTTGACAATGGTTATAAATTCGCTTGGATATTCCTATCATGCTGAGCAGTTTGGAGGGTATCCAACAGGTTATTATGAAATTGCTAGGCAAACAGGCGTTTTAAAAAATGTTGGTTTGTCACTTTTTGATATAATAAATGGCGGAGATGCTGCGAGAATTATTTATAATTCACTTTTTGCAAACCCTGTGAAGATGGTGTCACTGGGAACTGATGGTGTTAAACTTGAAGTTGATAGTACTAAAACTATATTAAGTGACAGATTCTCTATTTATGAATATGATGCAACTGTTATTGATAATGGTATTGTAAGTATAGAAGGAAATTCAATTGATGATAGAGAAAAAGCAGTTATAAGATTAACCAGAGATGGATCTTTGGTTACTGCATACATAAGTGATATAAACGTTTCTTCCTATCTTGGTCACAGGGTAAAAGCATATATTAAAAATAATACCCGGGAAGGAAGATATGAGTTCGTTTATGTTGCACCTCACAAGAATTCTGAAATTGTAACTCTTAACGCAAAGAATATTATAAATGTTACTGCTTCTTATGTTGAGTATGACCTTGATGAAAATACTTCGGATACCGATAAGGTCAATTTATCCTCCGAAAAGCCAGTTCTTATATATAATGGTGTTAAAATAATTGACAAAACACTTTCAGAACTCCTTCCGTCTGATGGATACGTTGAATTTTCCGATAATACAGGGGATGGGAAATACGATGTAATTTTAATATATAGTTTTAACTACTTTGCCGGAATGTATAATGCACCTGCAAGAAATATTGTGGTTGACAGTGTTATAACCGAAGAAGATAACGAAGGAATTTCCTGCCTCTTTAATCCCATAAAATCAATAGAGTTAAACAGTGATGAATATATTTACGATTTTATAATAAACGGTGAATTCAAAAGTTTAAAAGATATTGAAAAAGGTATGGTTGTTTCGGTTGCAGAATGTCCGGAAAAAATTGACGGGAAAACATACTATATGCTTGCTGTATCTGAAAAGTCACTTGAAGATAATCTTGACAGTGTAGGGCAGGATGGTAAACTTTTTGTTTCTTCTGGAACACAATATGAACTTTCAACAAGTATCACATGTGTTAAAGCATCTTTTTTAAATACTTTAAAAATCGGAAAAGAAATTGAACTTTTCCTTGATATAACTGGTAAAGTTGCTTATGCAAAAACTGAAGATGGTGCAGCTAAAGATTATGCTTATATTGTAAAGGCTGTAAAAAAATCTGACAGTGACGAGTATATTCTTATAAAATTCTTTTCTAAAGACGGTAAAATGAATGAAATGGTTTTATCTGACAAAGCAACGGTTGACGGAGTAAGAGTTGCAGGTAAAACTGCTTTGGAAAAACTTTCGCTTATAAATGACCGCCCTTCTGTATCAGGTATAGTAACAGGGGCAGAAACTACAGGCAGACCTGCAATTATAAAAGTGTCTGACAATAAGATTGTAAGTATTGATACCGATACACCAAACCCTAATTTGTCAACAGGAAATATATCCGAAACTTATGTCCAGCAATCTGTTATTCAGTACTATGAAGATGATGCAAATAGTTTCGATACCTTAAAAGCCGGTTTCAGAAGTCCGAGAATTATTACTTTCAGAGGAACTAATAAAGGTCTTGGTGGTAAATTCTTTATAACATCACAAACGACTGTTTTACACATTCCGGAAATTGATACATGGGGGCTAAAAAGTCTCGCACCTTACAAACCGTATGGCTATAATTCAGGTTATTTATCATCTTCTTTCTCATCACCTGATAATATAAAATATTATGAAATGGAAAAGATAGATGAAAATTACAAGGTATTATCAATTTCAAATTTACCTGCAGCATATTCTATTGACGTACAAGGTTACGATATTGACCCTGATACAGGTGTCGCAGGACTTCTGGTTGTAAGAGGAAGAAGAGATACATATCGTTCAGGAAGTGTATCCAGTGTAAATCCTATGGGTATTTTCTTAGAAACAACCGAAGCTTACGACGAAACTTTGGATAAGATAGTTACCAAAGTTCACTATTTTGAAAAAGGTGAAAAGAAATCAGCGATAATTGATCTTGATACTTGTTATTATCCATATAAAGCATTGATAAAAGGAAGTACAACATCAGAAAACCCTCATAATATCAATGTCACTCCGCTAAAACGTGGAGAAGTTATAAGAGCAGTTGTATCCAATGGTAAACTTAATCATATTGAGAGAGTGCTTATCTTGGAAGAGATTGAGAATGCAGGCGGATTTGTAAAATACTCTTCATCGCCATCAAATCCATATGCCGCAACTAATGCACATACGATAACCGGATTCCCTTATGATATGCCTGCAATAAATGAAGATGATTATGTAAATCCTGAAAGTTCATATTCAATTGCTACAGCTTACATTACATTAACACCTTCAATTTGTGAAAATATAGGTAAATATATTATATCGATGGATAATGCCGATGATACTGTCATCACGGAATTTAATGAAAATAATACATATAAACTTACTGATACATCAGGAACTTTAAGCGAAGTTTTTGTATCGGTTTACGATGAGAAAGGAAACCTTTTTGAAACCTCATATGCTTACGAAATCGATTTTGTTTATTCTGATGGTTCGGGAACTTATGAAGATCCGTATGTTATATCTACTGTAAAGCAATTTACAAGTGTGTTTGGTTTGGGAACCACCAATGAATTGGATAAAGTATATTTGCTTACAGGGTTTGACAAAACACCGCTTTCTCTTCCTGAAGATTTTAAACCTGCAAAAACCATTTTTACAGGTCAGCTTATAGGTGGAAATAAAACTGATGGAGTTATTAATTATGATGTTAAGCAGAAAATAAATATTTCATCATCTTTATCATCAACCGATTATATCAAAACGGGAAATTTGTATTGTGCAGGCGGATTGTTTCATATACTTTCAGGAGCTACTGTTAAAAATCTTGAAATTTGTGGAAGTATAACCTCTCAGTCAATTTCAGGAATAAGTTATTTCGGTACATTGGCAGGTCGTCTTTCTGACAGTTCGGTTGTTTCGAATGTTGATAATTATGCCGATGTTAAAAGTTATCAATCACACGGTACAGGTGGAATTATAGGTGTGTCAGGTTCAGGGATAAATAGTATTATAAATTGTAATAATTACGGAGATATTATATGCTCGGACAATTATGCAGGAGGAATAATAGGTGATAAATTCAGAACAACATTAGAAAATTCCTTTAACTATGGAAAAATAGAAGGTAAAAATTATGTTATATGTACCATCTTCGTTAAAGCATGTTCCCCTGATTATTAAGCCTGAAAAATCCTGTTCAAAACACTCATAATAAAACCTAGGGGTGTCACCCTCAGCAATATATACCCCTACCCAAATACCTTCAAGGTATTTATTTCCAAAGACTAGTTTTTATATAAATTTACATTTTATCATTATCATCTCTGCTAATTTTAGTATAAATCGATATGTGCCAAGAGATATTATCCCACTTAAAGATATTCCCAAAAATAAGTTTGTCTTTATAAAATCAGATAATAGACCCAAAATAAAGAATAACATTGCTGTTGTTATCGTAAAGACAATAGTTCTTAACTTTTCGTATTCCATATTTTTCTCCTTAGTATTCTTATTATAATTCCTTTCAATTATTATTCTGAAAATGATATTAGTTTTTCGACAAATCAAAACTTATTTTCTTAATATTATATCACAAAAAAAGTTTATTTGGCAATTTATAACAACTTTTTCTTATGCTAACTTTTACTTAGAAACTAACTTTCTTTTTCTAAACTTATGTCGATTCACAACAATAACAGTACTGAATTTGTCTGATTTTCGGAAATGCTTTTTGAAAGCTAAAATTTTACAGCGTTCTATAATTTAGCTTTTCTTATCCCAATTTTTATAAAAATATGTAAAATTATTGATTAAAATGTAATTTTAGGATATAATTGTAAGGAACACTTCATATAATAGTTAAAAGCAATGTTACAGGCACAAAGGAGGAATTAATATGAAAATAACTTTTTTTATTGGAAATGGATTTGATTTAAACCAAAATTTAAAAACATCATATCCTGAATTTCTTAAAACATATCTACCTGAAAAAGAAGAAGATTCAGATATTGTAAAATACTTTAAGAAAAAATTAGAACAATATAATTGCTGGAGTGACTTGGAATCTTCTCTTGGCAAAATTTTAATTCATTATGATGAGGAAACAATTGATGATTTTATTAAAGGATTAAATGATATAAAGAAATGCCTTTCCTTATATTTGTCAGAACAAGAAAAAAAGTTTAAATATAAATTTAGGAAAATAAAAAAAGAATTAAAGCGCACTTTCGCAATGTATTACAATAAAAAAGGTTATCTATATCCATTCTTTGATTTATATGCTGATAATTCGGAAAACAATGAAATCAACTTTATTACATTTAATTACACCAAAATTCTTAATAAAATGGTTGCTAAAATTCGCAAAAAAAGGTATTCTTTTGATACAAAGACGACACACAATTCTATTGGACAGGTTATATCAATACACGGAAATACTAATAAAGGGTTTATTTTGGGACTAAATGATAAATCTCAAATAAACAATGACAAGCTTAAAAACAATGACAAATTGTTACAACACATAATTAAATCAAATCAAGTTACAACCATGAACAGATGTAATACACATAACGAGGTTCAGAAAATCATAGAGAATTCAGATATTATTTATGTATATGGAATGTCGTTTGGTGAAACAGATGCTACATATTGGGAAACTATAGTTAAATGGTTAAAAACAAATGCGTCTCACAAACTAATTATAAATAATTATAACCCCTCTTTCAATCCCATCGATATGGGAGCCATCTCTTATAATTCTCAGAAAATATCTTATATTTTTAAGAACTATGGTGCTAATACAAACATATTAGAAGAACAAGTTTTCTATATAGAAAACTCCACCCTTTTTAATTTTGTAAAAAAATCAAAAAAACACAGAATATAACAGTTAAAATGAATTTATAGCAAAATTTATTTTGACCACATGATATCCCACAGTTAGCTCTGGACTACATGGAAACAGTGGAGATAAAATGTCTAAAGAGTATGTTGAATGTAGCGGAAAGGACTAAAAAAAGAAAAAACCGCTATATATCAGGCTTTAGCGAGCGTTCGGGACAAAGTGGCAACAGGTTCAAACTATTCTAATAAATTAATAGATTGTTTTTTTAGATGTGTTTAGTTATAGGAGAATTTTCAATAGCATCAATAAAGCATCAAAAGGCATAAGGTTCAAAAGACCGAGTGTTACAAACGGCGGAGCGGTGGGAACAATTTGAACGGTCTTTTTAATTTGACATGACCTCCAAAACCGCGTGCCGTGAGTTCAAGTCTTACTACCCCTGCCAAGAAAAAAGACATCCATTGGATGTCTTTTTTCAGTTATATTTGCTTTTGGCAAGTTATATTGCTACGCAGTTATACTCGGCTTACGCCTAGTGGTATTGTGATTTCGCACAGTATAAAGGCAAAGATAATATCACTGAAACTGGAAGTTTCAATATCACTTTTGATTTATCAAAAATATCACTCCATCGAAGATGGAATATCACTATTTTTGCATCAATTTTCCATCCTGTTTCATCTATTTCCAATGTTTCCGTCTGCTACATCATCAAAAAAGCATCAAAGGATTTTGTTTCACTATTACATCCTTTATTCAACACACAATACCTTAAAGACAGTTGCAAGTCAAGTTAAAAGGTGAAATAGGTCTTTAAAAGAATTTTAAAAATATATAACAGTAATTTTATTGACATAAACATAACATAAAAGGGCGTCCCTTAATAAGTGGTTTCACTTTATTAAGGCAACGACCTTTTTTTAGTGCTGTGAGTTACTTCATTTGTTAATTTTATTACGGTACGAAGACGGCGTTATACCGATAGATTTTTTAAACATTTTCATAAAGTATGTCTCATCGGCAAATCCTACGGAATAGGCAATCTGCTTAATACTTAAGTTTGTGTTTAATAAAAGTTTTTGTGCTTCCTCGAGTCTGACTTTTATTATATTTCCTTTAGCTGTTAACTCACTTTTGTTTTTAAAAAGTTTGCAAAGATATGAATGGCTTATATTAAAATTTTTACATATTTCTTCAATTGTAAGTGAAGGTCTGGAATAATGAAGTTTTATATATTTTATAATAGATTCTACAATATTGTTGTTTGAAAGAGAATTATTCTGCTTTTTAATAAATGAGTCAATTATATTATAAAAAACGGATAGAACTTCATAATAACTTACATTATCGTCCTTAAACCTTTTTTTAATTAAATTTTCACATTGATAAATTATATCACTAAAGTCGCTGACTTGAATCACATAATTGTCTTTTTCAAAACCTATAAGATTAAGATACTTTTCACTTTTATTACCATTAAAATTAAACCAGAAATACTCCCAGGGGCTTTTCTTTTCAGGATAATATTTTGCCTTAGTTTCGTTGGGGAGCATAAAAATATCCCCTTTCTTTATTTTGTACTTCTTTTTGCCTACATATAAAGTTCCTGCACCATTTATAACAAAACTTATAGAATAATGATAACGTACACGATAATCTTTAAAAGGTTCTGCAATATGCGAAAAATTTGTGTATCCTACGGTAGTGATATATAAATCATTTTCAATAAAATTATAAAAAGGTATTAAAATTTCATCCATATCTTTATATTGCATTTTCATTTTCCTTTCCCTTCCAATGATATATTTTTCCATTTGAGATTAACAAATTTTTCTTATAATGTCAAGTATATTATATAAAGATAGTGTAAAAAAATACAGTTTTTTTACATAATTATCCATTTGAATTATTATAAGTGTATGATAAAATTAATTTGAAGATAAGTTTAGTGATAAAATGTAAAAAAACCCGAAAAAGATATAAAAACACATTAAGAAACATCAAGATGTATATGGTAAAATAAAAATGGAAAATCAAATAATGTAATTAAAAGTAGAGAACAAAAAAGCGATAAAGGGATAGCCGTCGGAGAGCTATCCGAACCCGCCTCTAACCCTTAAAAATCGGCTTTTTCGTTGTTGTCGATTCCGATATACCTCGTATTATCGAAATCTTCCGCCTGGAAAAACCAGAATTTTTAAGAGTTATAGGTTCGAAGAATTTTCAAATTAGGAAATTTTTCGATAGAATGAGATAAAAGGTGCAGGGAATATGCGATATTTCCAAGACTTTTAACGAAATTATATCAAAAATTTACAATTTAAAAACGAGTTCGGATAACTTTCCGACGGCTATCCACTTATTGTATATATGCAATAAAACCTCTTATTAAAATATATTAGCCGTCGGCTGTCAGGAGGAATACTATGAAAAAACTTACACGCAAAATAAGCCTATTGATATCTGTTCTTATATTATGTCATAGTGCTTTGCCTTTATTTATATACGCATCAGATGCATCGCCTGTTATAATTGAAGCAGAAGGTTTTGAAGTGGGTAATACGCATAATTTTAAGTTAATTGAAGATTCTTCTGCATCGGAAGGATACAGCCTTAAAACTTATGTGAATAACACTGCCAAGACTCCATCGTATAACGATGCAGGTTATATTGAATATACTTTTAACGTTTCACAAATCGGATATTATAATATATGGATAAGAAGTAAGTCTCAAACTACAGGAAGTGACTCGGTATATTATGCAGGGGTTAGTTCTGAAAGTTATGTATATAAAGAATTCCCTATAGATGAGACAAATTATTTGTGGTCAAGACTTGAAAAAGCATATCTTAATAAAGGAACTTATACAATAAGATTTTTTTCAAGAGAAGGAAATAGTGCGAATGGATTTTGTCTTGATAAAATCCTTGTAACCGATAACGGCTCTTATACTCCTTCGGGAATTGATGGAGCAAACAACACTATTGATAAAAATCTTCCTGATACATACGGGAAACCGAAGGTTTATCCTCCAAAGGATGAGCATCCGAGAGTTCTTGTAAATTCCCAATTGCTTGAAACGGTCAAAAAGAATTTAAATCATGAACAAAACAAAGATATGTATGCAAAGGTTCAAAGTTATGCAACGCAGAATAAGAACGGTATTCTTTTGGAGAACAGTAAAAATAACTATTCTGAAACTGAACTTGCAATAGCGGAAAGCTGTGCATTTATGTATCTTATCGATAATGTTGAGAATTTTTCTTATGGAGAAAAAGCTATAACAAATATTAAAAATATATGCAATACACTTGTTCTTACAGATAATAAATTTGTTACAAGAGCCGCAGGTCATACAATTTATGTAACAGCACTTATATATGACTGGTGTTATGACCTTCTTGATGAAACTGAAAAAGAAGAACTTATCGGGCATATTGTTAATCTTGCAACAACAATGGAAATTGGCTGGCCTGCAACAAAACAGGGTAATTTCGTTGGTCACGGAAGTGAAAGTCAACTTTTAAAAGATTTGTTTGCAGCAGCGGTTGCAATTTATGATGAATATCCTGAATTTTACGAACTTGTTGGCGGAAGATTATATAACGAAATGATTCCTGCAAGAGACTTTATGTATGAAGGTCATTATTTCCAGATAGGAAGCGGATACGGACCTTACAGATATACAGCAGATATGTGGAATGCATTCTTGTTAA
>SVKJ01000009.1 GCA_015068525.1 Oscillospiraceae bacterium
TGATTACTACAACAACGAAAGAATTTCTATGAAACTAAAAGGAATGAGTCCGGTACAATACCGAACTCATTCACAAGTAAGTTAATATTTAATTTTGTCTAAACTTTGGGGTTCACTTCAGTTTTACATCCCGTTTGTTTATCTTTTAAATGCAAAATTCGAAGTGCAAAATGCAAAATTACCTTATTGTCATTCTGAACGAAGTGAAGAATCTCTTAATCCAATTAGGAATTAGGAAGGAAGAAAAAAACACCCTTGGTTTTCAACAATCTTATTTACAATGCCCTCCGCATTCGTGGTCAGAGCAGTCGTGCTCACCGCAGTTGTGCCCGTCTTCATGATGATGGTTACAGGTAGCATCAGGATTGTAATTTAAACGAAGATGTAAATAATCATCAACTGCCATATCGGCATTGCCTGTAACACCCGGAAGAAGTTTGATTCCCGCTTCAGATAAGGCAACTCTTGCTCCCATGCCTATCCCGCCGCATATAAGAATGTCAACGTTGTTTATTTTTAAAAACTGAGCAAGTGCACCATGACCGCTTCCCAGAGTTTCTATTACTTTAGAACTTATAACGGTATTTCCTTCTATCTGATACAATTTAAATTCCTTTGTGTGTCCGAAATGTCCGTAAACATCTCCATTTTCATAAGTTGTTGCAATTATCATTTTAATGACCTCTTTTCTTTTTTCTACTGTATAATTTTAACTCTAAAAACTTAATATGTCAATCATAATTATGACTTATTTTTGAATTTTGAAGGAGTGCTACCTGTGACATTTCTGAAAACCTTTCTGAAATGATTTTCAGAATTAAATCCAATTAGTCTGCTTATCTCGGAAATAGAATAGTTACCATTTTCCAGATATTTTATTGCATTATTAATTTTGATAGAATTTAAAAAATTAACGGGTGTTTGCCCTAATTCTTTTTGAAACAAGTGGTAAAGGGTAGATTCACTAACGAAACACTTTCTTGATAAATCACCAATGGAAAAATTGTTATTCCAATTATCAGTTATATATTCAATGGCTATTTGCAAGGTTTTATCATATGAAATATTTGACTGCACCATTTGAGGGAGTGCTTTTTTAAGCAGCTTATAAAACATTGAATACGCTTCCAGTTCCTCAATATAGTCAAGTGATAACAGATTGGCTATTTCTATCAGGCTGTTCTTGATTTCTTTATCGCAATTTATAATTTGTGGTTCATATCGGAACTGTTCATAGTGCATAAAACAACTTACATAAATTACTTCGATTTCAGGGCTTCCGTGCCACTCAGAATAACAATATATATTTTCCGGAATAAATACAACATCTCCCTCAGTTACACTAAGTTTTTTATTCAAATATATATAGGTTCCACTACCTTTTATTATAACGCCAACCCGTGTTTTCCTTTGATTGCTGTTTCCACGGCAAAAATGATAATTCTTAAATACATGCTTTGACGTGGAAAGGTCCGAAACATATATTTTCCCGACTTGCATCTCTTTACACACCTCCAGAATAACATAATTGCAGAATAGTTACTTTTTTTACAGTATATCATATTGATCTTGCTTTTGCAAGATGATATGATAAAAAGGTAAGGAGGATTAAATATGGATTTTACAGGGAAAACAGCAATTTCAACAGGAGCAGCATCGGGAATGGGGCTTTTGTTTGCACAAAATTTTGCACAATATGGCGGGAACATAGTTATGTGTGATGTTAATGAGGAAGTTCTTAATAAATGCGTTGATGAAATCAACCAAAAAGGCAAGGGAAAAGCTATCGGTGTAGTATGCGATGTTCGTGATTATAAAGAGGTGTGCCACGCAAGAGATAAGGCGGTTGAATGTTTTGGAAGTATTGATATTATGGTGAATTTTGCGGGTGGTACGGCTGTCAGAATGCAAAAGGTTGACAGGGAGAAATATCCCGAGTTTCCTGATGTTCCGATTGAAGTCTATGATTGGGGTATAGATGTAAATTTAAAAGGACCTTTTTATTTTGCACACGCTGTACTCAAACAAATGAGAGAACAAAAAAGTGGTCTTATTATAAATATCGGTTCAATCACAGGGCAGGAAGGCGACAAATACGGTATGGATTATCCTACATCAAAAGCAGGACTTATGTTTGGATTGACAAAGTCTATTGCACAATACGGCTCGAAATATGGTATCAGATGCGTATGCGTTTCACCCGGACCTGTTCTTACACGTGCAGCAATGGCGAATATGCAAACCCTTCTTGGCAGAGCTGCAGAGCCGCAGGAAATAATAGATTTAATTTTGTTTATAGCATCTGAAAAAGGTCAATTTATAAATGGCGAAAATATTATGATTGATGGTGGCAGAAATGCTGCCGGCAGGAGGTGCTGATATATGAAACCTACTTTTTTAAATCAGAATCGTCCATTGATTACAGGTATGATATTGAAGGATAATCCCGACAACATAAGATTTGCAGTAAAGAATTCAATCTATGATGGAGCAGATTGTCTTGGCATACAACTTGAATGTCTGAAAAAAGAATATAAAAATGAAGAAAATTACGAAAAGATATTTGCTGCGTGCTCCGGGCATCCAATATATATAACCAATTACAGAGGATATGAAAACAGTGGGTTTTCAGACGAAGAACTTGCAGACAGGCTTCTTAAGGCACTGTCTTGCGGTGCAACACTTGGTGATGTTCCGGCAAGTTGGTTTGATAAAGATAGCGGAATGGGTATAGGCCTTGAACTTTCTATGAAACAATCTGCAATTGATAAACAGATGCGTTTGATTGATAAAATGCATCAGATGGGAAAGGAAGTTTTAATGTCTTCCCATGTGCTAAAGTTCACTTTGGCAGAAACGGTTTTGGAAATTGCCTATGAACAACAACGAAGAGGTGCCGATATTGTTAAAATTGTAACAGCGGCAAATTCTGACGAAGAGCAAATTGAGAATTTAAGAATAACTACATTGCTGAAAAAAGAGTTAAAAGTTCCGTTTTTATTCTTATCAGGAGGTACACATTCTAAAATCCATAGAATGATTGGTCCTCAACTTGGTTGTGTATCTTATCTTGCGGTAAGAGAGCATGATGAACGTGCTGTTTCCACTCAGCCTACAATAAAAGCAGCAAAAGCTGTACGGGATAATCTTGATTATTTGCCGGATGTTATAGAGAAAGGGCAATAGCAATATGAAAAAGATAAAAGTTGCGCAAATAGGCACGAGTGAAAACGGCCACGGAAATTTCATTTGGAAAAGTATGATAAAACAAAAAGACATTTTTGATGTTGTCGGATATGCGTTGCCGGAAAACGAAAGAGAAAAATTTCCAGATCGTTCGAAGGCTTTTGATGGTTATAAAGAAATGACTGTTGAGGAAATATTAAACAATCCGGAAATTGAAGCGGTTGTAGTTGAAACTGAGGAAATATATCTCACAAAATATGCCTTTATGGTTGCAACTGCCGGTAAGCATCTGCATATGGAAAAACCCGGAGGTGTTGACCTTTGCAACTTTAAAAAAATTGTTGAAACACTAAAATCTAAAAAATTAACTTTTTCAACAGGATATATGTATCGCTTTAACCCGAAAATTCAGGAGGCTCTTAAAAAAGTAAAAAATGGTCAGCTTGGTAAAATATATTCGGTTGAAGCGCATATGGACTGCAAGCATCCTGCCAAGGTCAGACAATGGTTTCAAAATTTCCCGGGCGGAATAATGTTCTTCTTAGGATGTCATTTAATTGATTTGATTTATCAAATTCAAGGAGAGCCTGAAGAAATTATTCCTTTTAATTGCTCAACCGGATATGACGAGGTTACAGCCAACGATTACGGAATGGTCGTATTTAAATACAAAAATGGTGTATCCTTTGCCAAAACCTGTGCAATTGAAAACGGTGGATTTTTGAGAAGGCAGCTTGTTATTTGCGGTGAAAAGGGTACGATAGAAATAAAACCACTCGAAGCTTCGGCGGATGGAGGACTATATACTGTCATGAACGAAGCATATAGCACCGATTGGCACAAAGAATGGGACACAAGCAAATCAGAGGTATATGACCGTTATGATGGTATGATGCGCAATTTTGCTGAAATTGTGAGAGGAAAAGAGAATCCATATTCTTATGAATATGAGTTTGGTCTTTATAAGTTAACGCTTAGAGCTTGCGGAAAGGAAGTGTAAGTATATAACCAAAAAGGAACTTCCACATAGGCGTACTGTTTAATTGAAAAAAATATAATAAGTGAAAGGATACAAATTATGAAAGCAATACTTGTAAATAATGATAAGAGTTTAAGATGGGATGATGTTCCAAATCCTGTGCTTAAAGAAGATGAAGTTTTGATAAAAGTTGAATATGCAGCTCTGAATCGTGCAGACCTTATGCAAAGAGAGGGCGACTATCCTCCGCCGGAAGGCTGCCCTGAATGGATGGGGCTTGAGGTTTCAGGGGAAATTGTTGAAATGACAGAAGGTGCAAAGGCAAAATCAAATTACAAAGTCGGCGATAAAGTTTGTGCATTACTTGGCGGCGGCGGTTATGCAGAATTTGTTTCAGTAAAATTTGATATGTGTATGCCAGTGCCAAAAAATTGCACTATGGCAGAAGCAGCAGCAATTCCTGAAGCATTTGCAACTGCATATTTGAAGTTGTTTGTTGAAGGTCATGCCAAAGCGGGAGATACGCTGCTTATGCAGGCAGGGGCAAGCGGACTTGCAAGCGTTGTTATTCCTATGGCAAAAGCGTTTGGTTTACGTGTTATTACAACAGTCATAAGTGATCCTGAAAATATTAAGCATCTTGGTGCCGATCTCGTGGTTGACACAAGAGAGAAGAACTTGCCTGAAATACTGAAAAAAGAAGAAGACGAAGGCAGAGCTGTTGATATTGCTATTGACTGTCTTGGTGGTCAAAATCTTGGAGATTGCCTGCCTTATGTAAAATATGGATGTCGATGGATAGTAATTGCGGCCCTTGCCGGAGTAAATACAACCATTGACCTTAAAAATATTTACAAAAAGAATATCAGAATTGTTGGCAGTACACTTCGCTCGCGTACTCCCCAAATGAAAGCAAAAATTCTTTTAAGCCTTGTTAATGAAGTCTGGGAAAAAGTGGCAAATGGTGAAATAAAACCTACTGTATATAAAGTTCTTCCGATAACTGAAGCTGAAGAGGCACACGATATTCTTTACCGTGGTGAAAATATAGGTAAGGTAGTGCTGAAGGTACAGTGAAGATTATAGCATTAAAGTACGGAGAATCAGTATTTGGTGAAAACTATATATTAAAAGGTGGCAGAAAAGATGTTCTTTTGCCGATTACATTTACAATCTATTTGATACAAACCGAAAATAAGAATATACTTGTGGATGTAGGTTGCGATGATGGAGCAGGATTTGAAATGTCATTGTTTAAAAATCCGGTTGATATTTTAAGAGAATACGGACTTTCTCCAAATGATATAACTGATGTTGTAATTACTCATTCACACCACGACCACATAGAAGCCGTCAGGTATTACAAAAATGCCGTTATACACATTCAAAAAGATGAATATGTTAAGGGGAAAAAGTATATTCCGACAGATTTCAATGTTCATTTGATTGATGATGAATTCCTGTTAGATGAGAATATAATAATAAAAAAAATCGGAGGACATTCCATTGGTTCCTGTATTGTTTTAGCAGATAACTATGTATTGTGCGGGGATGAATGTTATTATGAAAAATGCTTAACGGACAAAATCTGCACAGGCTCATCCTATAACGAAGAAGAAAGCGAAAAATTTATCGCAGAATTTTGCAAAAATAAGTATATTCCTTTATTGTTTCATGATGGCAAAATTATGCAAGGGAAATCAGGTTGCTTAGTTATTAAAAACTAAATATTACAATCATAAAGGGCGCTAACTCAATTTTGTGAAAGAATCACTCGTTGAAGTACGCCCTTTTATCGTTTCTAAATACTAATCAAATCTTCATAAAACTTTTTAATGTTTTCATATATGTATGTTGGTTTTACATCACTATTTTTAACATCTTCAATAGTTCCTTCTCCGCTTAGCCGTCGGATAGCTCTCCGACGGCTAACACAAAAACAGTCGAAATACCCGCATTAAAACCACTTGCAATATCGGTATAGAGCCTGTCACTAAAAAAATTATTGGCTTTTCTTTTTTGATATATCAATATCAATTTCAGGTGTTCCTATGTATATATCTTTATACCCTTCAACAGTGTCATATTTGACAATGGTATAGTCATCATATTTGTATATTTTACTTCCACCGTCTTTATACATTATGTTTGGAATAATGCCTTTTTCAACATCCCTGTCGCACTTGCTTATTATATCCTCCATAGTGATTAAGTTATCTCTCAGTGCTGTTGAAAGAGGTGTCAAGCCTGTGCCTATATTAATATATACCCTGTCTAAACCATAACTATATACTATATATTCATAACTTAGTATACTTGAGGCATAGTCTTTTTCGGGAAGTTTTATTTTTCCAAAGAGTGCAGTAAGCGACGGAGTTTTAGAAGGTTCTACTACTATTTCTCCAAATTCTACTACAAGTTTAAAACTGTAGGTTACCATATTTCTTATAGGATAAATTGGTTTTTGGGGATAACTTACCCGTATCTGAAGATAGTAAGTGCCTGCTGCCTTAGGTGAAATTGTAAAAGAATTCTTTTTAAAATCAACACTTTGATTAAAAGGCTCCCTTATCAAGCGAATTTCTTCTATTTTTCCTGAAAGATTTTTAATATGGAATAAAACTTCCTCATTCTTATTTATAACAATAGTACTTTCCTTTGAATATATAAGTTCCTCTGCGACTGGGTAACTTGATTGTGCACCATTCCAGTTTGTAGGCAGAGTCAACCCCTTGTAACTTGCATCATCATCTTTATAAATAACAAGGTCAGGTGGTTCTTTTACATGACTGTATCCTGGGTTTAAAAAAATGTATAATAGCCCTGCCAGGAGTGTAACAATTAAAATGACAAAAAATATACTTAAAAATTTTTTGTTTTTTAACATACTTATTTTCCTTTCTATTCTATCGAAAATTCTGCGTAATAAGTTTTTGTATTAAATTTTCCCATTTCAATAAAATCCATTATCTCTTTTCCTACTCTGTATCGTCCTTTTTTTAGGGGATTATATACTAAAGAAAAATCAATATTAAATTTTGTTCGCTCGTTTTTTAATATATTATAAGCAACCTGATTCCAGGCAAGAGGAGAATCGTATTTTGTTTTAACTTCTGTCCATTTGTCATTTTCAAAAATTTCAAGCGTATACTGAGGACCCGTGTTTAGTTCTCCTTTGAAATTTCCTCCAAACTGTTCGAGGTGTAAAACAATACCGTTTGGTGTAACATCTTCTGCCCACATATTGATACCCCACTCGTCATAAATTTCAATATGTCGGACTGCTATATCAACCTGATGGTCTTTAAGTTGTGAAGAAAAGAAATATTTTGTTATAGTTTCAAAAGTGATATCTTTGGTGTTTGCAAAAACAAGATATTCCGAGTCTTTTACAGCATTCGGATGTCTTCCTTTAATTATGTACGCGTATTTGTATTTAAGTAAATCCACGCCGTAATCTTCAACTTTTTTATAAATTTCCCAACCATTTTCGGTGGGAATTTCTTTTGTAATACTTGTTACATTTTGATAACCAAAATGCTCTTTTCCAATTTCAAAATTGGTTTCTTTGTCTTTTTTAGGTATTTCGTATTCGTCTGCTCCTTTAGTTAAATTCCCGTCTAAAGTTCCGCATCTTCCCGTAACTTTACTTAAAAGTCCGCTGTTATAATAAAGAGTTCTATCTATATTTATTATTTTGACAGGGGATATTTCATATCCTTCTTTTTTTTCGCTCACAAAAATACTTGTCGGACCGTCGGAACCTCCTATAATTCCTATTGTACCATTATTGCAACCGCAAAGTAAACATAACGATAAAACAAACAGTAAACAGATTATTTTCTTCATAAAAAAACCTCCTTTTACCTTTTTAGATATAAAGTGCAGGAAAAAAGTTCCATCATTTTTTAAAAAATAAGTAAATACGAATTATAATAATTCTTAATAAATAAAAAGGAAAAGATATTATATCGAAACAAAAAGAAATAATATCATAAATTATACCCTTGCGATAACATTCCACAATCCTTTTGTATTTTCCGCAACCTTCGCATAACTCTAATTCGTCAGATAAAATATAGTTTTCCTTTTTACATTTACCACCGCTTAATTTATTATAACACTCAAAACAAAATTCTGCCATAATTATTTTCTCCTTATTAAAAAATAAAATTGCACCTATATAAGTGCAATTTTAACACATATTAAGTATATAATCAAGAAAAAAATACTTATATAGGTGCAAATATGAATATAAATTTTGAAATACAAGTTGGCAAAAATATAAGAACGCTAAGAAGGAGAAACAAATATACTCAAGAACAATTATCTGCAAAAATGCAGGTAAGTGGTTGCGATGTAACAAGAAGTGCACTCGCCAAAATAGAGGCAGGGCAAAGGCACTTATATATTGATGAATTAAAAGCAATAAAAGAGATTTTAAAAGTGTCTTATGAGGAATTATTATGTATAAAGTAAATGGTATTATGGACATTAAAAAGTATGGGAAAATAAAGATTAAGTTATCTGAAATGATGGATAAAAGAGGCATAACAAGAAATAAACTAAGCACACTTACAGGCGTTAAATATGATGTTGTACATAGGTATTATAAAGCAGAAAATGTAGAGCGTGTTGATTTAGATTTTTTATCCAAAGTATGCTATGTTTTAAACTGTGAAGTGAAAGACATACTGGAATATGTTGAAGAGTGATAAAGATATGAATATAGGCGAAGCAACTAAATTACGAATACTTGAACTTTGCAATGAAAATATGATAACAGTTAATAAACTTGCGACTATAAGTGGAATAACACAATCTACATTAAGTAATATAGTAGGTGGAAGAAACAACAGTACAACAATTTCCACGATAAAGAAAATATGTGACGGATTAAATGTTTCAATCAGATATTTTTTTGAATCTCCATTATTTGATAATTTGGAACAGGAAATAAAATAGATTAAAATATAATATTATTCGCTTGGTGATTGAAATGATTTCGTACAAACCGTTTTATAATACGCTTTTTAAAAAAGGGATAACAGAATATAATTTAATATTCAAGCAAGGTTTTTCGGCAAATACTCTTCATCGTATAAAAAAGGGAGAGGCTATCAGTACCAAAACGCTTGATGCTCTTTGTTATGCCCTTGATTGTGAAGTTTCTGATATAATAAAATTTGAAAAAGAATAACACCTGTTTCGCTGTGAAACAGGTGTTATTCTTTTTAAATATTAAATATTAACTTTTCATTATCCGCATCAATTATAACTGAATTTCCGTATTTTAATTCTTCGCATATATACATATCTGCAAGGTGAGATTCGATTTCTTTCTGAATAAGTCTTTTTAACGGTCTTGCACCGAATTTATCGTCATACCCTTTATTTGAAAGATATTCTTTTGCGTTATCTGTAAGAGAAATTTTTATTTCCTTATCGCTTAAATCTTTTTGTAAATCGCTAATTAATATATCTACAATACCTTTTATATTCTCTTTTGATAAGTGATTAAATATAACGATTTCATCAACCCTGTTTAAAAATTCAGGGCGGAAAAATTCTTTTAAAGCAGAAGAAACTTTTTCTTTACTTGATGCTTTTTCATTTTCGATAAATCCAAAGGATGCGCTTCTATAGTCAGACCCTGCATTTGATGTCATAATTATAATTGTATTTTCAAAATGAACGCATTTTCCGTGACTGTCAGTTAACTTTCCGTCATCTAAAACCTGAAGAAGAAGGTTGAATACATCAGCGTGTGCCTTTTCGATTTCGTCAAGCAGAATTATGGAATAAGGATTTCTACGTACCTTTTCGGTAAGAAGCCCTGCATCATCATAGCCAACATATCCCGGAGGAGAGCCTATAAGTTTTGATACCGTGTGCTTTTCCATATATTCAGACATATCAAATCTTATAATGTTGTCCTCAGTGCCTAAAATTTCTTTAGAAAGAGTTTTAACAAGTTCAGTTTTACCAACACCTGTCGGCCCTACAAATATAAAGGAAGAAGGTTTTTTCTTCTTTATAAGACCTGCTCTGTTTCTTCTTATAACTGAAGATACACTGTCAATAGCCTCATTCTGACCAACAATTCTTAAAGCGAGTTTGTCTTTCAAGTTTTTTAATTTCTCAATATCTTTTTCTTTAAGTTCGGTAATAGGCACTCCCGAGAGTTTTTCAACAACTGCTACAATATCTTCTACTGTAACAGGAAGGGTAACACCGCCCTCTTCAAGTTCTTTTATTTTATCATTTAATTTTAATTCTTCAATTTTTAAATTTGAAATTTTTTCGTAATCAGGTTCTTGATTTTCTGTTCCTTTTTCCGCCTCTTCTCTTTCTTCTATTTTGGATAAAAGTTTTTTGTTAAGACGGTTAAGTTCTGCAAGTTTTTTATTTTCCAGATTTTTCTTCGAACCACATTCATCAATTAAATCTATTGCCTTATCAGGAAGAAATCTTTCAGGAATGTATCTTTTAGATAAGGATACAGCAGTTTTTAAAACTTCGTCAGATAAGGTTATCTTGTGATAAGTTTCATAAAAAGGTCTTAACCCTTTTAAGATTTCAAATGAGTCTTCCTCGCTCGGCTCGTCAATATTAACAGGTGCAAATCTTCGCTCAAGTGCAGAATCTTTTTCAATGTGTTTTCTGTACTCATTAAATGTTGTTGCACCGATAACTCTTATTTCGCCTCTTGAAAGAGCAGGCTTTAAAATATTAGCCGCATTCATTGCTCCTTCGGCATCGCCTGCGGAAACAATGTTGTGAAGTTCATCAATAACTAAAATAACGTTTTTTCTTTGCTTAACCTCATCTATTAATTTTTTAAGTCTTCCCTCAAACTGACCGCGGAATTGAGTTCCTGCAAGAAGTGCCGTAAAGTCAATAAGATAAACTTCAAAGTCGAGAAGTTTGTCAGGCACAGCCCCGTTTACAATACTTATTGCAACGCCTTCTGCAACTGCAGTTTTACCAACGCCCGGTTCGCCTAAAAGAACAGGATTGTTCTTAGTTTTTCTGTTTAAAATATGAAGAACTCTTTCAATTTCCTTTTCTCTTCCCACTACAACTTCAAGTTCACCATTTCTTGCGCGCCTTGTAAGATTAGTTCCGTAATTTTCAAGCATACTTTTTTTATTAATTTCTTCTTTTGAAGCCTTTTTATCATTTTTATTATCAAAATTAGGAGGAAGAGTCATACTGTCCGACACTCCCATATCCGTAAGAAAATCACCCATTTCAGAGTTCAAATCCTCTAAATCGGCATCGGATATCCCAAGTTGATTCATCATTTGTTCAAGCGGTTTTATACCCATAGTTTTAGCACAGGCAAGGCAGTATCCTTCGCTGACTTGCTGACCGTTTTCAAATTTATTTATAAATACAACCGCCATATTTTTCTTGCATTTACAACATAACATATATAAAAAACTCCCTTATATCTTAAAAGTCCTTTATCATTGTATAATAAAATTGATTTTTTTTCAACATTTTTTATAATAATTTACATACTATTCATATTTTTATTAAACAATAAATATGAAAACAAAAAATCTACAAGGTAAGAACCTTGTAGATTTCGTGACCTATTCTTTTGGGGATAAGAATAAATCTGATTTACACATTTTGTGTAAATCTATTAAAGGAGTAAGTCAAATAAATTCAATGTGGCATTATAATTGAATTTATAAAGTTTGTTATTTTTTTAACAAACTCTACAATATATTATAAGTTATTTTTTTAACAATGTCAAGAAAAAAATTATAAAAAGGTGCAAAATGATAAAATTAGATAATATAAACAAAATATATAATATTGGAAAAACTGCGGTAAAAGCTTTGCAGGATATAAATTTAGAAATAAAAAAAGGGGAATTTGTAGGAATAGTCGGGCAGTCGGGAAGCGGGAAAACAACTCTTTCAAATATAATCGCAGGTTTGCTTTCGCCAAGTTCAGGAATAGTAACGATTGAGGGGAATAATATATGGAATTTTAATGATCGTAAAATGAGCCTTTTTCGCAATAAAACTCTGGGATTTGTTTTTCAATCATTTAATCTTATTCCTGAAATGACGGCTTTAGAGAATGTTATGCTGCCTCTTGCTTATTCAAAGATTAAATATAAAAAAAGGGTGGAACTTGCAAAGGAAGAACTTATAAAAGTCGGACTTGAAAAAAGAATGTATCACAAACCGATAGAATTATCGGGAGGGCAAATGCAACGAGTATCAATAGCAAGAGCAATGATAAACAAACCTAAAATTATAATTGCAGATGAACCGACAGGCAATCTTGACTCAGTATCTTCCGAAACAGTAATGAATCTTATTAAGGAAATAAATGAGAAAGGGGTTACTGTTTTGATGGTTACACATAATTTGGAGTATGAAAAATATTTTACAAAAATTATAAAATTAAAAGACGGCAAACTGATTTAAGAGTTATAAAAAAGCACCTTAGAAAATATAATAAAAAAAGGAGGTGCTTTAAATGAATGGCAACGGAAAAATAATAGCAAGAGTGACACTTGCAAGTGAGAGTGTTCCTGTTAAAGATGCGATTGTAACTGCAAGTACAAATGTTGACGATAAACAAATTCTTTTAGGAACCCGAAGAACGGATGAAAACGGTAAAACTACACCAATAGACGTAGAAACTCCTGATATAGAATATTCGTTAGAACCTGAAAACAGTGTTAAGCCTTACACATCAGTTGATGTAAGAGTTGACCATCCGTCAGCTTACAGCGTGTTAATAAGAAATGTTCAGGTTTTTTCGGATAACACAAGTTTAGTAAATGTTTCCCTGATTCCTTTAAGAGAAGGAATTGACGAAGGAACGCAGGAAATAATAGAAATAACCAGTCAGAATTTATAAAAAAAGGTGGTTTGTATGGCAGAAGTGTTTCCTACAATACCTGAAACTATAACTGTTCATTTAGGACCGAAAGACAGTAACGCGCAAAATGTAACAGTGAGTTTTTCAGATTACATAAAGAATGTTGCCTCAAGTGAAATTTATCCGACCTGGAATGAAGAAGCCATAAGAGCGAATATATACGCACAGATTTCTTATGCGCTTAACCGTGTATATACTGAGTTTTACAGAAGTCAGGGTTATGATTTTGATATAACATCATCAACGGCAACCGACCAGAAATTTATTTACGGAAGAAATATTTTCGAGAATATAGACAGAATAGTTGACGAAATATTTGATTCTTATATAAGAAGAATCGGATTTGTAGAGCCTCTTGCTGCAAAATACTGCAACGGGACTACAGTAACGTGCGAGGGGCTTTCACAGTGGGGAAGTGAAAATCTTGCAAGGCAGGGTTTTTCAGCATTTGAAATTTTAACATATTATTACGGAGATAATATAGAACTTGTAACCGATGTTCCCATACGGGATTTGGAAGAGTCCTATCCGGGATTTGCTCTAAGGCGGGGTAATGGAGGGAGAGATGTTGCGACCATTCAGGTAGCACTTAATCAGATATCTCAAAATTATCCGTCTATTCCCAAAATTTATCCTGTTGACGGAATATTCGGAGAACAGACTGAAAATGCTGTAAGAAGATTTCAGAGAATATTTAATCTTACCGAAGACGGAATTGTGGGTAAAGCAACATGGTATAAAATTATAAGTCTTTATGTAGGGATTTTAAGACTTTCGGAACTGAATTCTGAGGGGCAGACTTATTATGGTTCAAACTTAAAATTTACCGATACGCTGTCTTTGGGTTCGCAAGGTGAAAAGGTATTTATACTTCAGTATTTTTTAAACGTGTTATCTGAATTTATAAGTTTTATTCCGCCTGTTGCAATTGACGGTGTGTTTGGCGAGTCAACAAGAGATGCAGTTATAGCATTCCAGAAATATGCAGGTTTAAATCCTGACGGTATAGCAGGGGAAAGAACATGGAACTTACTTTATAATGGGGTAAGGGGAATAATAAGAGCATTAAATATAGATTTTGATGTAAAAATAACAAGCCCTGCAAAATATCCCGGTACACCGCTTAGTCAGGGGTCGAGCGGAGCAGATGTAACTACTTTGCAAAATTATCTTAATTTTATTTCTCTTTCGTACAGGGGAATTTCTTTTGTCAGTCCGACAGGGTTTTATGGAGAACAGACACGAAGGTCAGTTGCAGAGTTTCAAAGAAGATTCGGTCTTTCGGAGACAGGTGTTACTGACGAGGCAACCTGGAATTTAATCGGAAAAACTTATGTTGATTTAATAAATGAGGTAAATGTTAATTTGACACAGTTTCCGGGAAGAAATATTGGTAAAGGAGATTCGGATTTTACTCATCCGTATGTATAGAAAATGATTAATGTTATAAGTGCAAACGGAACTCCTGTAAGAAACTTACAGGAAATGTTAAGGGCAATTTATTTTGCCAATGAAGTTTTACCTGAAGTTATAGTTGATGGAATTTTTGATGATACCACAACGGAAGCGGTTACAAATTTTCAAAAGAAGTTTAATTTAAGTCCAACAGGAGAGGTTGACATTTTAACCTTTGAAAAAATAGTAGAAGAATATAATAAAATAATAGATAGAGATAATGTATAACTTAAAATTATATAAATATTGCCATTTTGGGGACAGTCCCCAAAATGGCAATATTTGATTAATGAAAATTTTATGCGTTTTGTTCGTTGTATGCTTTTCTTACTGCTTTTGCCAGTTGGTCTGCACAGGAAGTGCTTTTAAAACCACAGGTGTTTCCAAGAAGTTTTTCCTCAATTTTTTCAACGGTTTGACCGTCTAAAATTTTAGAAATTGCTTTTAAATTTCCGTCACACCCACCCAAAAACTTTATATTGGTAATAATATTATCATTTATATCAAATGAAATAATTTTAGAACAAGTGCCTTTAGTTTCAAATTTATAATTCATAATTTAATCTCCCAATAATTTAATTACACTATTTGCAAGAATTTTAACACCGACAAGAAGAGAATCTTCATTAATAGTGTATTTTGCACTGTGAAGAGGATACGGGCAGTCCTCAGATTTTGTACCTACTTTTATATGACAGGATTTTACCTCTTTTGCAAAATATGCAAAATCTTCAGCCGTCATAGCATATCCCAACTCATAAAGATTTTCTTCTCCCAGAGTATCACATATAACATCTCTTACTGCATTTGTAACTTCATAGTCATTTACAAGAGGTATGTAATTAAGGTTAACATTAATTATACCGTCAATGTTATTATCATCTAAAATCTTTTTAACAGTGTTTCTTATCGACTCGGATACTACTATTTCTGATTGTTCGTCAATCATTCTTAAAGTTCCTTTTAAATGCGCAGAATCTTTAAAAACATTATGTGTACTTGCACAGTCAAAAGAACACATTGAAAGGACATTTTTAACGCCTTTGTCATTAAAATCTTTGCTAAGTTTTTTTAATGCTATTATTATCTCGCTGCCTGCGTATATAACATCTTTGATTTTTTCAGGGTATGCACCGTGACCGCCTTTTCCTATAACTTCAATTTCAATTAAAGTGTCAGATGCAAATGTTGTGCCATGCGATGCGTCTGCTTTGCCTGTTTCAATATCAGGCCACAGGTGGCAGGAAAGCATACAGTCAACTTTCGGATTTTCCAAAACTTTGTTTTCAATCATCATTTTGGCTCCGCCTTCACCTTCTTCGGCAGGCTGAAATATAAGTTTTAAATTACCTTTTAAAAGATGAGAGTTTTCTTTGAAAAATTTAGCAAGAGTAAGTGCTATCGCAATATGCCCGTCATGACCGCAGGCGTGCATAACGCCATCGTGTAAAGATGAAAAGGGAAGTTCGGTTTCCTCTTTTACGGGAAGCGCATCAATATCGGCTCTTATACCAATAGTTTTTTTGCCGTTTCCAAAAATGGTTGCACAAATACCCGTATCTGATATTTCCTTAATATCTTCTATGCCAATAGATTTTAAGTAATCAATAATTTTTGCTTTAGTTTTAAATTCAAAGTAGCCAAGTTCAGGAATTTTATGAAATTCCCGCCTTAAGTTAATAACTTCTTCATTGTATTTATCAAACATATAAAATCACCACAATCATTTTAACATATCGATTGACGAAAGTCAATTTTAGTGATAGAATAAATATAATCGTGGTACGACGTCCCCGATGGCACGTATAAAACGAAAAAATATATGGATGTGGTTAAATGGCTAAAAAACCTGTTATTGCTTTAATGTACGATTTTGATAAAACTTTAATAACCACCGATATGCAGAATTTTGGGTTTATTCCAAGTCTTGGGCTTACTAAAGACGAATTCTGGAAAGAGGTCAATGAGTTTACAAAAGAAAATCAGATGGATGCTCTTTTAAGTTATATGTATATGATGCTTAAATTTGCAAAAATTCACGACAAGAAAATTACCAGAGATGAATTTGTTAAGTTAGGGAAAAATATTGAATTCTTTCCGGGTGTTAAAGTCTGGTTTAAAAGAGTAAATGAATATGCAAAAGAAAAGGGCGCACAGGTGGAACACTATGTTATATCTTCGGGGCTTCAGGAAATCATAGAAGGCTCGGATATTTTCCCTGAATTTAAAAGAACCTATGCGTGTGAATATATATATGATGTCAACGGAGTGGCTGTATGGCCTAAAACAGTTGTTAATTTTACTACTAAAACTCAGTATTTATACAGAATAAATAAGGGAGAATTATCAATTTGTGACGATAATATTTTAAATTCCTATGTTCCGCATGAAGAAAGAAGAATTCCGTTTTCCAATATGATTTATATCGGCGATGGACTTACTGATGTTCCTTGTATGAAGTTATGTAAAGTTAACGGAGGTCATTCTATTGCAGTTTATGGGGAAAATCACGATACAGCTGAAAAACTGATAAGAGAATCAAGAGTCGATTTTATAACAAAAGCCGACTACACTAAAAATTCCGAACTCGATAAAATAGTAAGAACGATAATTGATAAAATAATTGTGGAAAATAAACTTGACGAAATTCATAAAGAACATAAAAAGAATTCTATATCATAGGGAACGACCTGTGTGTCGTTCCCTACGGATTCCATTACAAATAATTCTTCTCTATGTTGTGTACATACCGTTACAAAATATGCTCCATTCGTGGAATAATCATACCCTCTTAATCTCGTTGGTTTTCGGTTTGGTAAATTTATATCATTCATTTTACTTTAATTCCTGTTCAAGATGTTTAAATTCGTATGTGTTAAAAAAATCTGCTAAAGTTATTCCTAATCCGTCACATAACATCTTCAATGTAACAATACCCGGATTTTTACTTTTTCCATATAGTATATTCTTAATTGTCGAAGGTGCAATCCCTGATTCGCTTGAAAGTTTATTTATTGTTATTCGTTTTTCCTCACATAAATATAAAATTCTGTTTTTTATTAATTGATGTGTATCCATTTTAACAGCCTCCTTATAATTTATAGGCTAATTATAGACTAATATTATTGACAATGTAGGCTATATATGATACAATATAGGCTATAAGAAGACTTTTTAGTAGAAATACAGTAATTGCAAACCCTATTGTTGTCACCAAACAAACTTATTAAAAAAATTCAGCCATTTTAGGGACAATCCCTGAAATGGCTAAATTTTTTTAAATAAAGATAAAAGCCAGTATATAATTTAAAATTACACCGTAAATACCAAAAATTCCACAAATAAAAGTGGTAACAGGGTTTATTCCTGCAAAAAAATTAAAAGACATAGTAATAAAGTTTATAAGAAACATTAAAACAGAAAAAAGTGTTCCTCTTATTATAACTTTAAAGATCCAGATTAATGGTTTTTTAAAAAAGAAGATAAGAGTAAATGTAAGTAAAAGGCAAATAATAATTTCTCTTAAGTGTATTATTTCGATATTATTCAAGAGATTTACTTAAATCATAATTTAATCCCTCGGTAAAAACGTCTTTTAAGGAATGTTCCTTTGCTTCCTTCAAAAGATTCTGATACCTTTTTTCTGCTGCATTAAGTTCTAAAATTGCAAGTTCAACATTATCTGCCCCTACTACCATATCAAAATTATTTCTTGCCCTTTTAAGTTCAAACAGAGCATTTTTAATTCTTAATACTTCTTCATTTTCCTTTTTTACCGGTTGTTTTAATCTTTTTAAAATTTCAAGATAAAATTCTTTCATTTTATTTTCATTCCTTTGTCATAGAAACTTTTATATTATATTCTATGGCAATAAGGGGACAAAATATACCAATTTAAGAAAAGAACAGTAAAAAATTACTGTTCTTTTTCATCATTTGAGTTATCTTCTTTTTCGTTATCGGTTTCTTCGCTTGTTTCTCTAAGTTCTTCCGTTTGCATATTTTTAAACATTTCTTTATCATCAACGGCAATATCAAGCCTTTTTCCGTCAACCGGGAGAACAATACATACTTCGGTTCCTACATTTTCTTCACTTTCAATGTAAATATCCCCGCCAAAAGCAAGAATCATTTCTCTTGAAATTGCAAGTCCCAAACCTGTACCGCCCTGTTCTCTTGACCTTGCCTTATCAACCCGGTAAAATCTTTCGAAAATACGCTCCAGATCATTTTTTGGAATACCTATTCCATTATCCTTTATTTTTATATAGATGTTTCCATAAATTGCTCTTACAAATACGTCTATAATACCGCCTTTTGACGTGTATTTAATAGAGTTTGAAATAATATTTATAAGAATTTGTTCAAGCCTGTCTTTATCCATAAATAAAGGTGGAAGTTCGTTCATTTCGTGATAAGTAAGTTTATGGTCATACTTATTTGCTTCAATCTTCATTTTACTTACAACATCAAAGATAAGTTCGGATACATTTATGTACTCCCTGTTTGCTAAAATTATCTTACTGTCAAGTTTGGATAAAGTGAGCAGGTCGCCTATAAGCCTTGTCATACGGTCGGCTTCTTTGTTTACAACATCTAAAAATCCAATTTCGGTTTCTCTGTCAAGGTCATTTTCTCTTATTGTTTCAATGTATGTTTTAATTGTAGTAATAGGAGTTTTTAGTTCGTGGGAAACATTGGCAACAAATTCTCTACGTGAATTTTCAATGTTTTCCTGTTTTGTTATATCCTGAATGACCACCATTACGCCACGGTATTTTTCATTTTCAAATTTAAAAGGGCTTATTTCAAGTCTTAAGGATTGGTCATTAACATTTATTATTCTCTGTTCAACCTTGTGGTCGTCAAGATATATAAAATCCCCGATATATAAATCGTCAAAAAATTTAGTGAAATACTCATCAAAATTTATTTCCTTTTCGTTTTTTATTCCTAAAAGACGTTTGGCGGCAGGATTTATAACAATAGATTTTCCGTCAGCATCAAAAGCAATAATACCGTCAGACATATATCTCATAACAGTTTCTAATTTGTTTTTCTCAATGCCAAGTTCATTAACGCTTGTAGCAAGAGCATCTGACATATACTTAAATGTGTTGGAAAGAATACCGATTTCGTCATTTTCCTTAACTGACGGAACGGTTTCAAATTCTCCTTTTGCAAGTTTCTCAGCATGCTTTGTAAGTGTAGTGATAGGTTTTGAAATAGTTCTTGATAAAAATATTCCAAGAAGTATAGCAATCATAACTCCTAAAAGCAATGACTGGAGCACCATACCTATCATATTTTTTATAACATCATTCATTGCATCTTTAGAATCGACAATGTAAATAATGTATAAGGGTTTTGAATCTTTAATAATAGGAATGGCATACTCCATAATCTGACTTGATGCTTCGGTCTGGATACCGACTTTTCCTGTCAAAGCCTCAGAAATGGCAGGAGTTTTTGCAAGTGATTTGCCTTTTTTACTGTCTGTACCGTTTATATATGCGCCTGTTAAGCCATCTAATATATAGTAATTTCTATAGGAATAATCAATTCCGATATTAGCACTGTACGCGTTAAGCATAACTTCTAATTCTTCAACGGGTTTTTCGTTTGAACATGCATTTTCAAGTTGTTCTATAAAAACATCGTTAAAGGTAGAAGAAATTCTTGTACGGAATTCAGTGTGATAATAAACATTTATATTGTTTATAAGGAAAGTTCCCAGTACCGACATAATTGCAATTATGATAAGTACAAATATAAGAACTAATTTTTGTTGAATACCTTTTAACATAATAATTCTCCTGATAACTTTCTAAATGGCTGTTTATTTTATAGACTTAAAGTAATACCCAAGTCCTCTTTTTGTTACCACATATTCAGGTTCGGAAGAATTATCTTCAATTTTTTCTCTTAATCTTCTTACTGTAACATCGACTGTTCTTACATCTCCTAAATATTCATAACCCCATACCTGTTCGAGTAAGGCTTCACGGGAGAATATTTTTTCAGGTTTTTTAGCAAGATACTCTAAAAGTTCAAATTCACGTCTTGTAAGGTCGATGGGATTTCCGTCTTTTGTAACTTCATATCTTTCTGAATTGATAACAAGACGTCCCATTTTTATAATGTTTGACTCATCTTCAGCTAAAGCGAATGCTTCAGAAATATTTCTTCTTAAATTAGCCTTTACTCTTGCCATAAGTTCTCTTACACTGTATGGCTTTGTGATATAATCATCAGCCCCAAGTTCTAAACCTAACACCTTATCAATCTCATCTTCTCTTGCTGTAACAAGTAAAATAGGGATTGATTTTTTATAAGTTCTTAATTCTCTTAAAACCTGAAAGCCGTCCATTTTAGGAAGCATAACATCTAAAAGAACAAGGTCAAAATCTTCTTCTTTGGAAAGTTTAAGACCTTCTTCTCCGTCAAAAGCCTGTTTGGTTTTATAGCCTTCTTTTTCTAAATTGAATTTCAGAATATCGGATATTGGTTTTTCATCTTCAACTATTAAAATATACTTTTCACTCATAATTATTTATTCCTTTCAAGATAAATTAAAAGAACTGAAATATCGGCAGGGGAAACTCCTGAAATTCTTGAAGCCTGACCGATTGACTGAGGTTTAATAAGATTAAGTTTCTGCCTTGCTTCAAGCCTTAAGCCTGAAATCTTATCATAATCTATATCATTAGGCAAAAGTTTTTTATCAAGTTTTGCTACTTGCTCAGCCTGAGCAATCTGCTTTTTAATATATCCATCGTATTTAATTTGTATTTCCGCTTCCTGCCACACAGCTTTTTTTAGTGGTGGACGGGTTTTATCTACAGGCTCAAGTATTTCATAGGATATTTCAGGACGTCTTAAAAGTTCCGACAGTTTAATCCCTGTTGTAATATTTGAACTGTTATATTTTGTGAGTAATTCGTTTACTTCTTTAGAAGGAGAAAGTGAAATCCCATTTATTCTTTCAATTTCACGTTCAATCTGTTCTTTTTTATCTAAGAAATTCTTATAACGTTCTTCGGATATAAGACCTATCTTGTAGCCTGAAGGTGTAAGCCTTAAATCAGCATTGTCCTGTCTTAAAAGAAGACGGTATTCGCTCCTTGCAGTCATCATTCTGTAAGGCTCATTAGTGCCTTTTGTAACAAGGTCATCAATAAGTGTGCCTATGTATGCTTTGTCCCTTTCTAATATAAATGGCGGCTTATCTTTAATTTTTAGTGCCGCATTTATTCCTGCCATAAGCCCCTGTGCTGCGGCTTCTTCATACCCTGATGTTCCGTTGAATTGACCTGCTCCGTATAGCCCTTCAATTTTTTTAAATTCCAATGTAGGGTATAGTTCAAGAGGATTGACACAGTCGTATTCTATCGCATAAGCACTTCTTGTAATAATAACATTTTCAAGTCCTTTAATTGAACGGTACATTTGTTCCTGAACATCTTCAGGAAGAGAAGAGGACATTCCCTGAACATACATTTCTTCAGTATCAAGTCCCATTGGCTCAATAAAAACCTGATGCCTTTCTTTTTCTTTAAATCTTACTATTTTATCTTCAATTGAAGGACAGTATCTTGGACCTGTTCCTTCTATTTTTCCGCTATATAAAGGGGAACGATGAAGATTATATAAAATGATTTTATGGGTTTTTTCGTTGGTATATGTAAGATAGCAGTTTTCTTTGTTTTCGCCTATGTAGTCATTTTCAAATGAGAACGGAACAATTTCCTCGTCGCCTTTTTGTACTTCCATTTTGGAAAAATCAACACTTCTTTTTAAAACTCTGGCAGGAGTACCTGTCTTAAATCTTAAAAGTTCAATTCCCATATCTCTTAAAGAGGAAGATAACTTATTGGCAGGGAACATTCCGTCAGGTCCGCTTTCTTTTTCGTAATCACCTATTATAATCTTGCCTTTTAAAAAAGTTCCTGTTGCAATAATAACTGCTTTGGTTTTTATGATTGCTCCTGTTTCAGTTTCAACGGATTCTATTTTGCCAAAAGAATCCAAATTGATTTTAACTATTTCCCCTTGCTTTATAAATAAATTTTCCTGCATTTCAAGGGTGCGTTTCATTTCATTTTGATATTTTCGCCTGTCTGACTGAACGCGAAGGGAATGAACTGCAGGACCTTTGCTTTTATTTAACATTCTTGACTGAATAAAAGTCTTGTCTGCACATTTTCCCATTTCTCCGCCCAAAGCATCAATCTCTTTAACAAGATGGCCTTTGGCAGTTCCGCCGATATTAGGATTGCAGGGCATATTAGCAATCATATCAAGGCTTATTGAAAAAAGATATGTTTTTACGTTAAGTCTTGCTGATGCCAAAGCGGCTTCACAACCTGCATGGCCTCCACCGATAACTACAACATCGCAACTGTCTTTTATATAACTCATTATAAATCTTCTCCGTGATAAAATAGGGATGTTAAAAACCTTAAGACCGATTGTAGGGGAGGGCATCCGTGCCCTCCCGTAAATGCAAAATGCAAAAGGCAAAGTGCAAAATGAAGGTAAAGATATTTTTTAAAATCTTTGGAATTTATACTTTTTGCTAAATTCGTTCATTCTGAAACTTTTTTCTATCCCTTTAAATGGAGGTGTTTAAAAAATTAACTTTTTAAACACCTTCCTTTATGTTAGTTCATATTTTCGTAATTTTTTCTTTCTGCAACACTTGTTCCTGCAGCCTGAATAATATCCATACTTTCTAAAGACACACCTGTACCAACAGCAACGCAAGTGGTAGGATCTTCTGCAATTTTTGCAGGAATACCCGTTCTTTTTTCTACAAGTTTATCAAAACCTTGCATAAGTGCTCCGCCGCCTGTTAAAACTATGTGATTGGTAGCAATATCCCCTACAAGTTCAGGAGGAGTTCTTTCTAAAACATCGTGAATAGCATCAGCAATAGAATTTGCCGCTTCACTTAAAGCATCGATTATTTCATCACTTGACAGTTCAAGTGTATTAGGAAGCCCTGTAATAAGATTTCTTCCTTTAATTGTGGTTTTTAAAGTTTCGGAAAGAGGAAATACACATCCGATACTTGTTTTAATCTGTTCGGCAGTTCTTTCGCCGATAAGTATATTATAGTTCTTTCTTATATATTTAATTATAGCGTCATCAAAAGTATCGCCTGCAATTTTGATAGAACTTGAAACAACAACCCCGCCCAAAGATATAACTGCAATATCGGTAGTACCTCCGCCAATATCAACAATCATATTTCCGTTAGGTTCAGATATATCGATTCCTGCACCTATTGCAGCGGCAATCGGTTCTTCAATGACATAAGCCCTTTTAGCACCTGCCTGGAGTGCAACGTCTAAAACGGCTCTTTCTTCAACCTCAGTAACGCCTGAGGGAACACATATAACGATGTTTGGTTTGAAAAATTTTGAAAAGTTAACTTTTGATAAGAAACTTTTAAGCATTTTCTCAGTAGTATCATAGTCTGAAATAACACCATCTCTTAAAGGACGGATAGCAACAATATTACCGGGAGTTCTGCCTATCATTTTTTGTGCTTCGTTTCCTACGGCATAGACTTTTCCTGTAACCTTGTCAATAGCAGCAACGGAAGGTTCTCTTAAAACTATTCCCTGACCTTTGACATAAATAATTACAGTTGCAGTTCCTAAGTCTATCCCTATATTTTGCCTGAAATTAAACATATAAAAAACTCCTTAATTTTATCTTAAAAAAATCATTTTTATTATACTACACTAAAAAAAGTTTGTCAATTAAATTTGGTTACTTTAACTTTGCAGGTTGACTTATATTTCAAGTTATTATAAAATATACATATAACATACATTTTTAAATTAGGGAGGTATTAAATTGCCGGAATCTAAAAAGAAAGGCACTAATTTTTTAATAGGTGCATTTATTATTGCTCTGTCACATATCCTTGTTAAAATTATAGGTGCAGTTTACAAAATACCTTTGGATGGTCTTATTTTAAAAACTGAAGGTATGGGTATATATTCTTCTTCCTATACTATATATAACTGGCTTTTTGTTATTTCAACTGCAGGGCTTCCTGTTGCTATATCCAAAATGGTTGCAGAAGCCAGGGCGCTTGGAAAATTAAAAGAATCGGAGAAAATTTTTAAAATATCCAAAATTCTTTTATTCTTTGTCGGAATAACCGCATTTCTTATAATGTTTGTATTTGCTGTGCCTTTTTCCAGACTTATAAAAGCAGAGTCAAGTTATCTTACTATGATGGTTATGGCTCCAAGTTTGTTCTTTGTTGCAATGTCAAGCAGTTTCAGAGGCTATTATCAGGGGAAGGAAAATATGCTCCCGACTGCTATCTCTGAAATTATAGAAGCACTCTTTAAACTTATATTCGGTCTTTCTTTTGCGTATTTGGCAATGAAGTTATGGAACAAAGCCTATATAGGTTCAGCAGGTGCAATTTCAGGAATAACACTGGGGACATTTTTCAGTTTCTTATTCCTTGTTATATACCATAAAAATAAAAAGGAAGTTATAAAGATAAGCGAATTTGACGATACTGTCAGTTCGTCAAAAACTATCCTTATAAAACTTGTAAAACTTGCTATCCCTGTTACATTAGGCGTTTCGGTTTTTACATTAACGTCACTTATTGATACTGCAATGGTTATGAATCAACTGTATGGTCTTGGCTACGAAGAGATGCAAAGGCTCTCGATGTTTGGATATCTTAACCGTGCAATCACTCTTTTTAATCTTCCGCCAACTGTTATTGCTTCAATTGCAATTTCTATTGTTCCTGCAATTGCATCTGCTATTGCAGTAAAAGACGAAAAGAGTGCACATAAAAATGTTCAGTCCGCACTAAGACTTACGGTTCTTTTTGCAATGCCTTGTGCAGCAGGACTAAGTTCTCTTGCAAAACCTATACTGACATTATTATATCACGATGGCAACTATTCATTTTTACTTAATGTGATGGGAATTGCTACTTTGTTTGTAACAGTTGTTCAGGTTTCCAATGCAATTTTACAGGCATACGGGAAAGCATGGATACCGGTTAGAAATATGTTTATAGGCGGAGTAGTAAAAGTTGTTGTAAATTTAGTGCTTGTATCCCGTCCTGAATTTAATATTAACGGTGCACCGATTGGTACGACTTTATGCTATTTTACTGTTATGACACTTAATATTATGTCTATAAAAAAATATTCAGGTGTAAAATTAAGTGTATCAGGTTTTGTAGTAAAACCACTTATACTTGGTATTGTAACAGCAGTTTCTGCCTTTTATTCATATAATGTTTACGAAGGATTTTTGGGTAACACCATAGGTGTATTTGCTTCTATCTTAACTGCAGGTATATGTTATCTTTTTGTAATGCTTTTAATAAAATCTTTATCTAAAGATGATATACTTCTTCTTCCTAAAGGGAATGATATTTGTAAAATTTTGGAAAAATATAAGCTGATTTAAGTAAAAAAAGAAAAAAATTCAATCTTTTAACAAAGAAAGTATTGACAAATTGAATAAAATGTAAGATAATAACATTGTGTTATGTGGCATTTTTGCCCAAAATAATAAAAGAAGCGATGCTTTTTTAAAGAATTTAACTAAGTGTACATAACTAAGAAACACTTAATTAAAAATATAAATTTATATTATGAAAGGGGTATACTCATTATGAACAAAACTGAATTAATCAACGCTATCGTTGAAGAAGCAAAAATCTCTAAGAAAGATGCTACAGCTGCATTAGACGCTACTATCGATGCAATTACAAAAGCTCTTAAAAAAGGAGATAAAGTTCAGTTAGTTGGCTTTGGTTCTTACGAAGTTAGAAAAAGAGCAGCAAGAAAAGGTAGAAATCCTCAGACTAAAAAGGAAATTACTATACCTGCTACCAAAGTTCCAGTATTCAAAGCTGGTAAAGCTTTAAAAGATGCTGTTAAATAATTAGAATTTAATTATCTTAAAAGTATAAAAAAAATCCGGACAAGTTGTTCGGATTTTTTTTGCATATTGGGTTCAAGTATTACTGCATTAGTGCAGTAATACTCGAACACAATATGGTTTTAAAATGGAAATTTCGCGTAATATGGCAGAAATCCCTGCGAACATACGAAAGTATAATTCTTGAAATTTCTTTATCTTACCCAAAATTTCTCATTTTAAAACTCGCAGACCTTAAACCTTGGAAAATTTTCAAGATTTTTGATGCGGAGTCTGCAGTCAGGCTGTCGCCTTACAAAGACGACAAATTAAAAAGATTGGAATTTAACAGGTTTAAGGCATATTGGGTTCAAGTATTACTGCACTAACTCAGCATTTTATGAATTAAAAATGAATATTATTTAATATCTCTTGATTTTTCTTTATAAAATTGTTATTATATATAAAGAGGTGACGCGAGATTATGGATAAAATTAAAATCATAACGGATACTGCATCAGATATAGATATAATAACAGCGAATGAAAATGATATATGTATGTTGCCTTTTACTATTGTAGTTGACGGGAAACAATACAAAGAGCAGTATGATTTATCAAAAGAAGAATACTGGAGCATTTTATCTGAATGTGAAACTATTCCTTCCACTGCACAAGTTAGTCCTCAGGAATTCTTAGATTGTTATATAGAACAGTATAAATTAGGATATAATAAATTTATTGTTGTGCTTATAAACGGAACAGCAAGTGGTACTTTCAACAGCGCTAATCTGGCAAAGGATATGTTTTTGGAAAAATATCCTGATGAGGTTGAGTTTAAATTTATTGATTCCAAACTATATACAGCACTTTATGGCAAACCGATTCTTGACGGAGCAAAACTTATAAAAGAAGGAAAGAGTTTTTCTGAGGTATGCTCATTTTTGGAAAATCGTATTTCAAAAATGAGAGCATACGCGTATATGACAACTTTGAAATTTGCCAAAATGAGTGGCAGAATATCGATTTTGTCTGCGATTGTCGGGGAAGCACTGGGCTTGAAACCTGTTATGAAAATTTATGACAGGAAGGTGGAAGTGTACTCTAAAACGAGAGGCGAAAAAGCCGCTTTATCCAAAGTGTTGGAAGCAGTAAAAGAAGATGCATTCGACATAGAAAATGAAGAAATAATTTTAGTACATGGAAGCAATTCGGAAGAAATATTATTAAAAATAGAAGAGGAAATTAAAAAAGTTTTAAATCCTAAATCTATTATAAGATGGAAACTCGGTTGCTGTATTACTACCAATACAGGTCCTGAAACAATCGGTGTTTTATACTACGGAAAGTAAAATTTAAAATGCGGTGTCTGAAAAATCAGATACCGCATTTTTAAAATTAATCAAAATGTTTACATAAAATTCTTACTGCTGATTTTACCATTTCTACGCATGGTCTTTTCTTGTAATACTCATCAGTTCTTTTTTCGGGAATCGGTTCTTCTCTTTTTACCGAAAGTCCAAGTAATTCCCTGCAAACAATTGAAGAATTTTCCTCTTCAAATTCTTTTACAATATTTTGAATAAAAGAATAAAGTTCCTTTTTTGCCTGGTCGTCCTTCGGATTATTATAACCCTTTAATATACTTGATACTAGCACCATTCCGCTTACTGCACCGCATACTTCTCTTAGCCTTCCCATTCCTCCGCCAAATCCTGATGACATAAGGGTAAGAGTATCAAAATCAAAGGGCAGTAAATCAGAAAAAGCGCCAACAACTGCCTGAGAACAATTATATCCTTCTTTAAACAATTTTTCGCTTTTTTCTACTCTTTGCATAATAGTTTCTCCACTGTATTCGCACAGTTGTCAAGATGTTTTTTGCTATAGAGTTCAATAAGACCGCTGTCAACATTTTCAGCAAGAATTGGGTCAATAGGCATTTTTGCAAGAACAGGAACACCGAATTCTTCAGCAATTTTGTCAATATTGCTTTCTCCGAAAACTTTAATTTGTTTTTTGCAGTCAGGACATTCAAGATAACTGTAATTTTCAACTATACCGATAACAGGAATATTCATAAGTTTAGCCATATTAAGCGCTTTTTTTACAATCATTGAAACCAGGTCCTGAGGAGAGGTAACAATAATTATTCCGTCAACAGGAATAGTCTGGAAAACGGTAAGAGGAACATCGCCTGTTCCAGGAGGCATATCGATAAACATAAAGTCAACATCTGACCAGATAACGTCTGTCCAGAATTGTTTAACGGTACCTGCTATAACAGGACCTCTCCATACTACAGGGTCCGTTTCATTTTCGAGTAGCAGATTGAGAGACATTATATCAATCCCTGTTTTAGATTTAACAGGATAAAGTCCAAACTGATTTCCCATAGCCTTTTCTTTTAAACCAAACGCTTTGGGAATCGAAGGGCCGGTAATATCTGCGTCTAAAATGGCACTGTTATATCCTTTTCTGTTCATTAGTATAGCCATTAAAGAGGTAACCATGGATTTACCTACTCCGCCTTTACCGCTTACGATACCGATTACTTTCTTTATGTCAGAAAGTTCGTGGGGTTTTTCAATCAGACTTTCAGGTTTAGCCTGAGAGCATTTTTCTGAACAACTGCTGCAATCATGTGTACATTCGCTCATTTTTCATTTCTCCTTATATATGTAATTTATTCTATTATAGTACATTTTATAAATTAAATCAACTTTTTTAGAAGATTATTAAGAAATTTGTAAAGATAATACTTGAAAAATACAATTGATTTTGGTATAATAATCGTATGTTTATGCTTATAAACATTTTAATGTGAAAGGAAATCCTTTGTTATGCCCAGATTTTTTGCAAATGCTTTTGATATAAAGGAAGAAGGAATAGTTTTAACGGGCGAAAATATGCATCACCTTATAAAAGTGCTAAGGCATAAAAAAGGTGATGAGATTATCGTGTGTGACGGAGCAGGTTTTGATTACCTGTGCGTTATTTCAGATGTCAAAGAAGATAAAGTAAATCTTAAAATTCTTGATAAATACGGAAGTTTAGGTGATCCTGAAATTAAAATTTCTTTGTTTCAGGGTGTTCCTAAAGGGGACAAGTTCTCTCTTATTGTAGAAAAGTGTGTTGAAGCGGGAGTTTATGATATAACCCCTGTTAATATGGCAAGATGTATATCCCATCTTTCGCCAAAAGATTTTTCAAAGAAAAAAGAGAGGTTTGAAAAAATTTCTTTGTCTGCTTCTAAACAATCAGGCAGAGGAACTGTGCCGAATATAAACGAACTTATAGAGTTTGATGAATTTATAGATAGAAAAGATAAATTTGACCTTGTTGTTTTCCCTTATGAAGAAGCAAAGGATAAAACATTAAAATCTGTTATAAAAGACTTTAAAGGCAAAAAAATAGCAATGATAATAGGTCCTGAGGGCGGTTTTTCAAAAGAAGAAGTTCAGAAACTTGTTTTAAACGGGATAACACCTGTTACACTTGGCAGAAGAATTTTAAGAACCGAAACTGCCGGTATGGCGGCGATATTTAATATATTATATGAATTGGAACTATAGAAAGGAATTTGACAATGGGAAAGAATACAAAAAAAGATATTCAGAAAAAAGCAGAAATTAAAAATCAGTTAGAGCATATTTCTAATAAAACACTTGTGATATTTACCGTTTCTTTAATATCGGGAATAGTGCTTTTGTTTTTATACACTGCTTTTAAAGGAGTTGGCTCCTATATTCCTAAACTTCAGGGATTTGTTACATTCGTTTCAGTATTTGCTTTAATAAGTTTTATAGCAATGCTTATAGTTTCTTTGGTGTTAAAGAAGAATGAAGTATCAAGAGGGCTTAAGAACTGGTCATTTGTTTCTCTTGCAATAAGCGTATGTTCTTTCTTTATCTATCCTGTTGATATAGTAACCGGTTTATTTTCTATGATAGGGCTTTCAAATAAAGGCGGAGTAATTGCAATGAAACTTTCTAAAATTATGGGTTCAACTGCAATTTTAGCAATCATCATCGGTCTTATCATATATGTGACTATCGTATTTATTTACTATAATATAAAATCAAATAAAATTAAAAAAAATAAGTAATTTGGAAAGGGTTTTTTAAGATGAATAATTCAGAAAAAACAATGGAAAAAATAGTAGCGTTATGTAAAGGCAGAGGCTTTGTTTATTCCGGTTCTGAAATATATGGAGGACTTGCAAATACTTGGGATTACGGTCCTTTGGGAGTAGAATTTAAAAATAATGTAAAAAAAGCATGGTGGAAAAAGTTTATTCAGGAAAGTCCTTATAATGTAGGTCTTGATGCTGCTATATTAATGAATCCGAAAACATGGGTTGCATCAGGTCACGTAGGCGGTTTTTCCGATCCTTTGATGGATTGTAAAGACTGTAAAACAAGGCACAGAGCCGACCACTTAATTGAAGAAGCAGAAGGCGTAAGCCCTAACGGATGGTCTAATGAACAAATGCTTGAATTCATTAAGGAAAAAGGCATTAAATGCCCTGACTGTGGCTCAACCAATTTTACAGATATAAGAAAATTCAATCTTATGTTTAAAACTTTTCAGGGTGTTACAGAAGACAGTAAGGCAGAATTGTATTTAAGACCTGAAACTGCTCAGGGTATATTTGTAAACTTTAAAAATGTTCAAAGAACTGCAAGAAAGAAATTGCCTTTCGGTATAGGTCAGATAGGCAAGTCTTTCAGAAACGAAATCACACCCGGTAACTTTACATTCAGAACAAGAGAGTTCGAACAAATGGAACTTGAATTCTTCTGCAAACCGGGCGAAGATTTAGAGTGGTTTGATTACTGGCAGGAATATTGTAAAAATTTCCTTTTAAGTTTGAATATAAAAGAAGAAAACATTAAATTAAGACAACACGAAAAAGAAGAACTTTCTCACTATTCAAATGCTACAACTGATATAGAATATTTGTTCCCATTTGGCTGGGGAGAACTTTGGGGAGTTGCTGACAGAACTGACTTTGACTTAAAACAGCATATTGAACATTCAGGGGAAAACTTAGAATATACTGACCCTGAAACAGGCGAAAAATATATTCCGTACTGTATTGAACCATCTTTAGGGGCAGACAGGGTTGCTTTGGCACTTTTGGTTGAAGCCTATGATGAAGAAGTTGTAGATGAAGAGAAGAATGATGTAAGATGTGTTTTAAGACTTCATCCTTATCTTTCACCTGTTAAGTGTGCAATTCTTCCTTTATCCAAGAAACTTTCTGACGGTGCTTTAGAAGTATATAATAAACTTTCCAAAAAGTTTAACTGCGAATATGACGAATCAGGAAGTATCGGAAAACGTTACAGACGTCAGGACGAAATCGGTACACCTTTATGTATTACTTTTGACTTTGATTCTCTTAATGATAATGCTGTTACAGTAAGAGACAGGGATACAATGCAACAGGAAAGAATTAAAATAGAAGATTTGGAAAAGTATATTGAAAAGAAATTAGAATTTTAGCATAAAAGAGTGTTTAAAAAGCTGTTGCTTTTCAAACACTCTTTTTAAAATAACATATAATACATTCATATACGGGGAGGTATAAGAAATGATAGATTTAATAAAAGACGGAGTGTATCTTATAGACGGAAAAGATATACTAAAAAGCGAAGAATTTTCTCAAAAATTAAATTTAAAACCTGATAAAGACCTTTATAAAAAAGGTACTATGGCTTATAAAATATTAGATAAGCATAACACATCAGGGGATATGGAAAACCTTAAAATAAAGTTTGATAAAATGGCATCTCATGATATTACCTATGTTGGTATTATCCAGACTGCCAAAGCGTCAGGTCTTTTAGAGTTTCCCATACCTTATGTTTTAACGAACTGCCACAACTCACTTTGTGCAGTAGGTGGCACTATAAATGAAGATGACCACTTGTTTGGTTTATCTGCCGCAAAGAAATACGGCGGAATATATGTTCCTTCTCATCAGGCAGTTATCCATCAGTATATGAGAGAAATGATGGCTGAGTGCGGAGCGATGATTTTAGGCTCGGATAGTCATACAAGGTACGGAGCATTAGGTACAATGGCAATAGGCGAAGGCGGTCCTGAACTTGTTAAACAACTTCTTAACAGAACTTATGATATTTCCTATCCTGGAGTAATTATGGTTTACTTAAAAGGTAATGTTGAAAAAGGCGTAGGCCCTCAGGATGTTGCTCTTAGTATCATAAAAGAAGTTTTTGACAATGGTTTTGTTAAAAATAAAATAATGGAATTTGTTGGTCCAGGTATCGAAAATCTTAGTGTAGAATTCAGAAACGGAATAGATGTTATGACAACGGAAACAACCTGTCTTTCATCTATATGGAAAACCGACCTTAAGGTTAAGGATTATTACGATTGTCACGGAAGAATTGGCGAATTTAAGGAACTTAATCCTGAAAATATTGCTTACTATGACGGTGCTGTTGTAGTTGATTTATCAAAAATCAAACCATCAATTGCAATGCCTTTTCATCCAAGCAATGTTTATACCATTGAAGAACTTAACAAAAACCTTTCAGATATAATAAGAGATGTAGAAATTAAAGGTGCAAAACAACTTGATAACCCTGATATTAATTTCTCTTTAAAAGAAAAAATTGTAAACGGAAAATTAAAAGTTGACCAGGGTGTTATTGCAGGATGTGCAGGTGGTACTTTTGATAACTTAACAGATGCTGCAGATATCTTAGATATGGGTAACATTGGTAATGATGAATTTATGTTAAGTGCTTATCCGTCAAGTCAGCCTGTTTATTTAGAACTTATTAAAAACGGCTCTGCTACTAAACTTCTTCGTGCAGGTGTTTCAATAAGAACTGCATTTTGCGGACCATGTTTCGGTGCGGGTGATGTTCCTGCCAATAATGCTCTTAGTATCAGGCATTCTACAAGAAACTTCCCTAACCGTGAAGGCTCAAAACCATCAGGAGGTCAGATTTCTTCAGTTGCTCTTATGGATGCAAGATCAATTGCTGCAACTGCTATAAACGGAGGTTTCTTAACCCCTGCAACTGATATAGATGTTAACTTTACAAAACCAAAATATTATTTTGATAAATCGGTTTATGAAAGCAGAGTTTATTTCGGAAACGGAAAAGCAGATAAAACCTGCGAACTAAAATACGGACCGAATATTGCTGACTGGCCAAAAATGTCAAATCTGACAAATGACCTGATTTTAAAAGTTGTATCAGTAATTACCGATCCTGTCACAACAACTGATGAACTCATTCCGTCAGGCGAAACATCTTCTTACAGGTCTAATCCTTTAAAACTTGCTGAATTTGCCCTGTCAAGAAAAGATCCACAGTATGTTGGATGCGCAAAAGAAGTTGGCAAATTGGAAAAATTAAGATTAGAAGGAAAAAATCCTTCCGATTTTGATGACGAAATAAAAAATGTTTATGAAAAAATCAAAACTATAAAAGATATTGACATTTTAAACACTGGTATAGGAAGCGTTGTTTATGCAAATAAACCGGGTGATGGTTCAGCAAGAGAACAGGCAGCATCTTGCCAGAAAGTTCTTGGCGGTTGGGCAAATATTGCTTTAGAGTATGCAACAAAAAGATACAGAAGCAATCTTATAAACTGGGGTATGCTTCCATTTATATCAAAACAATTAAATGTTAAAAAAGGCGACTATATATTTGTTCCTGATATCGCAAAAGCAGTTAAAGAAAAGCAGGATGAAATCAAAGTTTATATAATAAACGATAGCGAAATCAAGGAAGATACGTTTATTTTAAAAGATTTAACCGATGATGAAAGAGATATTATTTTATCAGGATGTTTAATTAACTATTATAGAGGCTAAAGATAAAAGGAGATGCGACAGCATCTCCTTTTATAATTAATTTTTACTTTTTTTGTAAATAAAAAAATGTGTTAAAAAAATTTAACTTCGTCAATACTACTATCGAGGGAGTGATTTTTATGAAAAAAATATTATCTTTAACTTTAATTATAGTTCTTGCTGTGTCTTTAGTTGCCTGTACACAGGTTAAAGAAGAAGCAGAAGATTTAATGCCGGATGTTATGGATGATGGAACAAACAGTAACACAGATACTAACAACAATAATAATGACACCGGTATTATGACTGATACTCCGACAGGAAGTATAACAATGGGTGAGTTTTTAGTTGAAGATTATATGCCATGTGTATCCGAATATTCAAAATATTCGGATACTTGTTATGGCTTTGGGTTTAAAAAAACTGATAAAGGTAAAACTCCGTCAATAGGCTCATATCAAAAATTACTCGAAGGTACAAATTCGGTTTATATAGGTAATACAGATCTTAAAAATATATATCTTACTTTTGATGAAGGCTATGAAAATGGTTATACTGCAGGAATTTTAGATGTATTAAAAGAAAAAAATGTGCCTGCTGCATTTTTTTGCACGGGCGATTACTTAAAAAGAAACACCGAACTTGTAAAAAGAATGATAGATGAAGGGCATATTGTAGGCAATCACACATGGAATCATAAGTCTATGCCATCAGTTTTGTCAGATGCCGAATTTAGTGAAGAACTTAGGAAAATAGACGAATTTATGCTTTCAAATTTTAAGATACAAACAAAGTATTTCAGATATCCAAACGGAGAATTTTCTGAGAAATCATTAAACAGAGTTAAGGATATGGGTTATAAAACAGTTTTCTGGAGCCTTGCCTTTAAAGATTGGGAAAAAGATGTTATAAAAGGTGCAACTTATTCGAAAGAAGAGGTTTGCAACCATATTCATAACGGAGCCATTATTCTTCTCCATGCAGTTTCCAAAGATAATTTAGAGGCATTACCATCTATTATTGATACTTTAAATGAAGAAGGTTATGTTTTCTCAAACCTCGATAATTTAAAATTCTAATCACCATAAAAGGGACTGTCCCTTTTATGGTGATTGTTGTTTGTTGGTAAAATTAATTTTAAAACTTTTTAAGGTTATTATTTGCAGGGTTGTCAAGTATATTTCCATTTTCGTCAAATCTTGAGCCGTGACAGGAACAATCCCAGCTATGTTCGTATTTATTCCACTTTAACGCACAACCTAAGTGCGGACACCTTTTGGGGAAAGGATTAATATAATTAACAGCAGTATCAAATAAATTAACAAAAAGCTGAGGTTTTAATATACTTCTCTGGGGAGAAAAAATATCAAGATAATCATTTTGTTTATCGCAAATCAAGTCAGTAAGGCACATTGCGGCAACCATTGCTCCCGTAAGTCCCCATTTGTTAAAACCTGTTGCAGTAAAAATAAAGTTGTTGTCTTTTGAATATTTTCCTATATAGGGGACTTTGTCAAGACTCATTGTATCCTGTGCTGCCCAACTAAAACATATAGGCGAATTTTTATAATATTGATTTACAAAACTTTTTGCGTTATTTTTATTATCACTCTTAGTACCTGTCCTGTGAGCATCTCCGCCTATGATAAGATAGTCATTATAACTTCTTAAAGATAAACCTGTATCTTTTTCATCAATATACATATTATCTAACTTTTGAGCATTTTTTACAGCAACAAAACTGGAACGGTTCTGATATAACTTCACAAAATAAAAACCTTCTTTATTTATAATCGGAAAATGAGTAGCAACTATGATTTTATTCGCTCTTATTATTTTTTTATCCGATGTTTCCACATACCCTTTTTCAATTCTTTTAACCCATACATTTTCAAATATATTTAAATCTTTGGCTATTTCTTTTATAAATTTCAAAGGGTGAATTTGTCCCTGATTATTAACTGACAATGCACCTTTTATCATAAAGGGAAGTTCAGTTTCTTTTTCAAACTTACCATCTATGCCAAGTTTTTCGTATGCTTTTAATTCTTCCTCAATCTTTTTTAAATTGCTAAGAGTATACGTGTATGCTTTTTTATTTTCATAATCAAAAGAATAAAGATGCGATAATTCTTCAAACTTTTTTACGGCAATGTCGTATATAGTAAAGTATTTTTTAGCGTATTCTATGCCTTTTGTTTTAATAAGGTCAGAATATATAAGACCGTGTTGTAAAGTTATTTTTCCTGTTGTGCCTTTAGTTGTTTTTGATGCAATTTCATCTTTTTCAAGAAGCATATAGTCAATACCTTTTTCTTTTAAAAAGTAAGCGCAGAGAATTCCGAAAATTCCGCCTCCTATTATAAGAACATCAGTAGAATTTTTAACATCTCTTTCCTTAAATTCAGGCATTTTTATGTTATCCTGCCAAATTGATTTATTCATATAATCATCCTTTCTAATACTATTATTCTAAAAAATATATACAATTATAAAACTTTATAGTATAATATTAAAAAAATGAAAGGTAATTTTATAATGAAAAGAATAACAGCGGGAATTCTTGCTCATGTTGATGCGGGTAAAACAACTTTGTCTGAAGGTTTTTTATATACTGCAGGGAATTTAAGAAAAATCGGCAGAGTTGACAAAGGAGACAGTTTTTTAGATACAGATTTTTTGGAGAAAAAAAGGGGAATAACCATCTTTTCAAAACAGGCTGTCCTTAACTTTTTGGATACTTATATAACTTTACTTGACACACCCGGTCACGTCGATTTTTTTGCCGAAACCGAAAGAACAATAAGTGTGTTTGATTATGCCATTTTAGTTATAAACGGAACTGACGGAGTTCAGAGCCACACCAAAACTTTATGGGAACTAATGCTAAAAAAGAATATTCCTGTGTTCATTTTTGTTAATAAATCTGATCTTGAAGGGTTTTCATATACTAATACTCTCAGTCAGTTAAAAGAAGAATTCAATTGTAATTTTATTGATTTTTCTGTTTCTCAAAATGAGGAATTTTATGAAAATATTGCCCTGTGCGATGAAGAAATTATGAGTGAATACTTAAATAACGGAAAAATTGATTCAGAAAGCATAAAAAAGGCGATAAAATCAAGAAAAATCTTTCCTTGTTATTTTGGCTCTGCTCTTAAAATGGAGGGAGTTGAAGAATTTCTTAGTTTGTTTTGTAAATTTACTTTAGAAAATCCTAAAAAAGAAGAATTCGGAGGAAAAATATTTAAAATAAATGAAGATGCTAAAGGTAACAGGCTTACTTTTATTAAGATAACAGGCGGAACTTTAAAAGTAAAAGAAACTGTAAACGGCGAAAAAATAAATGAAATAAGAATATATTCAGGGGAAAAATACGAAAGCGTTGACACAGCCGAAACAGGTATGGTATGCGCAGTTACAGGGCTTAAGAGTACTTATGCAGGTCAGGGGTTAGGATTTGAAGGGAATAATCTTAATCTTACTGCAGAGCCTGTATTTAACTATAGAGTAATTCTTCCTAAAGGAGAGGATATTTCAAAAGTTATTTCAAATCTTTCAAAACTTAACGAAGAAGAAACGAAACTTAATTTAAACTGGAACGAAAGGCTTAAGGAATTAACTTTATCCGTAATGGGCGAAATTCAGCTTGAGGTTTTAAAGGAAATTTTATTAAACCGTTTTGGTATAGAAGCAGAGTTTGAAAAGGGAAATGTTATATATAAAGAAACTATTACAAATACAGTTGAGGGTGTTGGGCATTTTGAACCTCTTCGTCATTATGCTGAGGTGCATTTGTTGCTTGAACCTCTTGAGGCAGGAGCGGGAATGCAGTTTGAGTGTGATGTGTCGGAAGACGAACTTTCTAAAAACTGGCAACGTCTTATATTTTCTCATATGATGGGTAAAACTCATTTAGGAGTCCTTACAGGATCGCCTGTAACAGATATTAAGATAACTCTTAAGGCGGGAAAAGCACACTTGAAACACACTGAGGGCGGTGATTTCCGTGAAGCAACTTATCGTGCTGTAAGGCATGGATTAAGATGTGCTGACAGTGTTGTTTTAGAGCCTTATTGTGAATTTACAGTAGAAGTGCCAAGCGAAAACACAGGCAGAGTTATGACTGACCTTGACAGACTTGGTGCAACTGTTAATATGCCTTATACAAAAGGAAGCTTAACCATAATTTCGGGAGAATGTCCTGCAAAGGATATTACTGATTATAAGAAGGAACTTATAAGTTTTACAAGAGGTCTTGGGAAACTTAACTTGAAATTTTCAAACTATAAGCCATGTAAAAATCAGGACGAGGTTATCGAAGAGATAGGATACAATCCCGATTCTGACATTTCAAATACAGCCGATTCGGTTTTTTGCTCTCACGGAGCAGGTTTTAATGTTAACTGGAAAGATGTTAAGGAATATATGCATTTAGATAGTATATTAAAACCAAAAGTAAAAGAAGAGCCAATAAGGAAGAAGGAAAAATTCTTTGCAACAGACGAGGAACTTTTAAAAATTTTTGAAAACACTTACGGGAAAGTAAAAGTTAAAGAGCCATACTTGGCAATGCATACGAAAAGGGAAATAACGGAGGTAAAAAATACAAAGATAAATATAAAAAAATATGACAGGGAGTATCTTCTTGTTGACGGATATAATATAATTTTTGCGTGGGACGACCTGAAGAGTATGGCAAAAGTAAACTTGGAAAGCGCAAGAAATATGTTAATAGATCGCCTTGTTACCTATAAAATATTTAAGAATATTGAAATTATAGTTGTATTTGATGCTTATAAGGTAAAAGGAAATCCAGGAGAAAAAGAAAAGATAAACGGAATAAATATAGTTTATACAAAAGAGGCTCAGACTGCCGACTCTTATATTGAAAAGGTTACTAAAGAACTTATAAAAAATTATAAAGTAACAGTTGCCACATCGGATAATTTAGAACAAATGATAATCTTCGGAAGCGGAGCATTAAGAATGAGTGCAAGAACTTTTTTGGATGATTTAAAAATTGTGGAAGAAACGGTAAGAAAAATGATAGATGAGTATAATCTTGATGTTAAAAATTCCGATGCATTTAAAACAGTATGGGAGAAATTATTAAGTGATAAAAAATAAAAAAGACGGTTTTAGGTTAAATGTCTTACGAACGGTTTTTAAAAGGCTGAACGAAATCAATCGTTCAGCCTTTTGTCGTAGGGGCGATTCACGAATCGCCCGCTTTATAAGGTTTTAGGATTATCCTAAATTATTGGAAGATGCGATACATCTTCCCTGCTTGTTACAGTGCCGGACATTATTTATATAGTGCTAAATCTGTAAAAGCTACATGAGCACCATCACCTTGTGGCTTAACTTTTATTGTCAATTGGTTTACACCTTTTACATCAACATCCAAGGAGAACGGCATAGAAGAAGTAACATTTGTTGCTTTATATAAAAGCTTGTTATCGCCATAAATCCAAACATCCGTTGCTTCTGTGTGTGCATTTTGTTTTCCCCATGTAGTTATATCATAAGATTTTGGAAGAACAATTTTGCCATTCAATTTTTTATATTGACTATTTAGTGGATATCGTATTAAAATCTGCGCTTCATCAACTTCATCATCGATTGGTCTCCAATCAGCCGACCAAAATAATATCCCGTTTGTATATGTATTATTATTAAAATCGGTTATGCTTCCGTTAATAATTGTAAAATCTGAACCGCTATCCTTTTCTTTATAATCATTATACTGTATTCTATCCAAATAATTATCTGGTTTTGTCTGGTCTTTCTTCCCAATGTAAACGCTCTGTGTTGAGCCGTCCCATTCAACATCCTTACCAAATGCATTTGAAATAGCACGAACAGGTAAATATGTTGTTCCATTCATTGTAAATGGTTCAACTACATTGCCATTAGCATCTTTTGGCACGATTTCTCCACCATCAATGTAAATCTTAATATTGTTGTAGAACAATTCAGCTGTTTCACTGATTTGCTTTGCAAACACCATTCCGCTTGTAAACATTGCACCAATAAGTATTCCTGCAATCAATCCTTGTAATCTTTTTTTCATTTTATTTTTCTTCCTCCGCTTTATATGTTTTTTTTAATTTTCTTTATCAAAACCATATTTACAATTGTAACAAATAGCGTAATATAAGGAACATAAGTTAATTCTATTACTTTTAATATTGCAGATGTTAATCCCACAACCAGTATAAATAAAACTGAAACAATATTTAGAATTAATGTTCCAATAAAGCCATACCTATATCTTTTTTTACTGTTATTTATTGTTTTAACAATATAGATAACAAGAAAAATAATACCTAAAATAGAAATCAAAGCAAGTAGCATTGTAACATAGAAAATTGTATCGCTTTGATAATTACTGCCTGCAAAAATGTATCCAAATAATGAATAGTAAGAAGTGCTTTCCTTCATTCCAAAAAGAGAATACAATCCTGCTACAACAGGAATTTTAATCCATTTTAAAAAAGGTAATATTATTGTAAATACTGAGAGCAAAATATTAACAGCATAAATAATTTTGTTCTCCCCTTTGTAATTTTTTGTTTCATTGATTTCGTTCAATTTAAATTCCTCCTTATTTGTATTTATTATTATTCGTACGGTAATAATTATTCTAAGTTTATCATATTTATATTCTTTTGTCAATATATTAAAATTATAATAGGTGATAAAAAATGAACATAGAATTTAAGAATAATTATATAAAAATAGGGCTGAAAATATCATATTATAGAAAATTAAAATCGTTAACTCAAGAGCAACTTGCTGAAAAATTAGATTGTGGCGTATCTTTTATAGGACAGATTGAAGCACCTAATATCTATAAAGCTATTTCTTTGGACACATTATTTAAGATTGCAAAGGCGCTCGAAATACCGCCATATAAATTGCTATATTTTGAGGATTAATAATGGATTTACCAAAGCGAAAACCCACAAGATTAAAGAATTATGATTATTCCGGGAACGGAGCATATTTTGTGACAATATGTACACATAATAGGAAATGCATTTTATCAGATATTGTAGGGGAGGGTCTCTGCACCCTCCCGAAAAATACATTAACACCAATAGGAAAAGAGATAGAAAAATCAATACAATATATTGACGAAAATTACGAGGGTGCAATAATTGATAAATATGTTATTATGCCTAATCATATTCACTTAATTGTGATTATAAATAATTCGGGAGGGCATGGAAACCCTCCCCTACAAAATATTATCGGCAACATGAAATCTTTTACAACAAAAAATATGGAGATATTCTTTGGCAACGCTCATTTCACGGTCACATAGTACGAGGTAAAAGAGATTATAAGAAAATATGGGAATATATAGACACGAATCCTTTAAGATGGGCAATGGATTGTTTTTATAATGACGAAAGGTCGTAGCAATTTGCTACGACCTTTTACTGCTTTTAAAAACCGTCTTTTTTAATTTGTATATATATCAACAATAAAGTTTATACCGTCCCAGTCAACTTTGCAGTTTAAAGTTTCCGAAAGAAATCTTACGGGAACAAAAGTCCTTGACTCTTTTATAAAAGCAGGTGAATCGGTATAATAAATACTGTCATTAACAATTACTTCAAAAGAATTAACAGGCATAAAAATATGAATATCCTGATGCCTTATTTCAACCGATTCGGAAAGTTCCCACCATATAATGTCTTTATTATCGACACCGATTGCATTAAGGATTGCCCTAAGTGGCAGATAAGTTCTTCCGTCTATAAGTAAAGGGGGAACATCTGAATAAATAAAATCATTATCAACTCTTACCCTTACTGGTTCTTCAGAAAAAATATCAAAAGAAAACAATGTTAAAACCACAAAAAGTATGCATATAAATCTTTTCAAAGTTATTCTCCTTAGTTTTTTAATACTATAATTATAATATTTTATTAAGAAAATTGCAAGTTTTTTAACAAATTGTGAATATTTGGTATAATACTCTTGACAAACACGTACAATAGTGGTATCTTATAGATTGTTAGCACTCAGGTCGAGTGAGTGCTAATAAAAGGGGAAGGCATTTAAAATCAAGAGGGGGTGGAACTCTTATGAGTTTAAATGAAAGAAAAAAGAAAATATTAAAGGCAGTAATAGAAGATTATATAAACTATGCAGAGCCTATCGGTTCGAGGCATATTGCAAAAAATCATGATATATCTTTATCAAGCGCAACCATAAGGAACGAACTTGCCGATTTAGAGGATTTGGGTTATCTTGTTAAAACTCATACATCTTCAGGAAGAGTACCCTCAGATTTAGGGTACAGAACTTATGTTGATACTCTTATTGAAAAATATATTGTTTCCATGCAGGAAATAGGGAGCCTTAAAGCGCAGATGCAACAGAAAGTAAGGGACCTTGATTTTTATATAAAGCAGGTGCTAAACATCTGTTCAAATCATACAAATCTTACTGCGGTTGCCTTAACGCCTGACTATACTAAGGGGACAATTAAAAATATTGATTTTTTAATGCTTGATAAAAGCAATATAATGCTTATACTTGTTACTGACACAAACGTTGTAAAAAGCAAACATATCCATCTTAAAATGGAGGTTGATCTTGAATTTATATTAAGCCTTAAAGATGAACTTAATGAATATATCTCAGGGCATACCATTGAAGAAATTATAAGAACAAGTTTTGAAGAACTTACCTTGAAATTAAGGGGAGATCATGGAGCAGTTGTTGAAATATTGGAATTTGTATATTCAACAATCAGTGAAATAAACGAAAATGAAATTTATTTAAGCGGTGAAACCAATATGCTTTCTCTTCCTGAATTTAAGGATGTAAAAAAAGCGAAGGACTTTCTGGAACTTGTTCACGACAAAGCGAAAATGAAAGATATTTTGGTATCAAACTTAAAAGATGATGTTTTAAAGGTTGTCATTGGAGATGAAAGTGCTTCATCTGATACAAAAGGTTTGAGCATGGTTTTGTCAACATATAAAATAAGTGATTCGGTATTCGGGGCAATCGGAATAATCGGACCTACAAGAATGGATTATACAAAAGCGATTTCATCGCTTGATTATATAACAAATTCGCTTAATGAAGCGTTGGACGATAAAAGCGGAAAGGAATGAAAAATTTGAAGAAAGAAGAAGTTAATCAGGAAGAGATTAATAAAGAAGAAACAGAACAAAAGGAAAATAATGAAGAAACTGAAGAAACAGTTAATGAAACTTCAGAGGAAACAGCAGAAGTAAAGGAAGCAGAAGATGATTTTAAAGATAAATATCTTCGTGTTCTTGCCGAATTTGATAATTTTAAGAAAAGAACGCAAAAAGAAAAGGCAGAACTTTATGACTTTACTTTATGCGAAGTGGTATCAAAAATACTTCCTGTGTATGACACTTTAAAACTCGCACTTAATCATGAAACTACAGATGAAGCGTTAAAAACAGGACTTGATCTTACTTTGAAACAGTTTGAAAAAGTTTTTTCTGATATGAATGTATCGGAAATAGAAGCGCTTGGAAAAACATTTGACCCGAATTTACATAACGCAGTTATGCATATTGATGATGAAAATTACGGGGAAAAAGAAATTGTTGAAGTGTTTCAGGTAGGTTATAAAATGAATGAAAAAGTTATAAGATACAGCATGGTAAAAGTTGCAAATTAAATAATTTGATATGTTAATTAATTAGGAGGAAATAAAAATGGCTAAAATTATTGGTATTGACTTAGGTACAACAAATTCATGTGTAGCAGTTATGGAAGGTGGAGAAGCAACCGTTATTCCTAACGCAGAAGGCGGAAGAACAACAGCTTCAGTTGTTGCTTTTGCAAAAGATAACGAAAGATTGGTAGGCCCTGTTGCTAAAAGGCAGGCTATTACTAATCCTGAAAAAACTATTATCTCAATAAAAAGAGATATGGGTTCTGATAAAAAAGTTTCAATCGATGGCAAAGACTATTCACCTCAGGAAATTTCTGCTATGATTTTACAAAAATTAAAATCTGATGCAGAAAATTATCTTGGCGAAAAAGTAACACAGGCAGTTATAACAGTTCCTGCGTATTTCAGCGATTCTCAAAGACAGGCTACAAAAGATGCAGGTAAAATTGCAGGCTTAGAAGTTTTAAGAATTATCAACGAACCAACTGCTGCTGCACTTGCTTACGGTCTTGATAAAGATAACGAACAAAAAATTATGGTTTACGATTTAGGGGGCGGTACTTTTGACGTATCTATCTTAGAAATCGGAGACGGTGTATTTGAAGTTCTTGCTACAAGTGGTAACAATAAACTTGGCGGCGACGACTTTGACCAGAAAATTATAGATTATTTAGCAGAAGAATTCAAAAAAGACAATGGCATTGATTTAAGACAGGATAAAATGGCTCTTCAAAGATTAAAAGAAGCAGCTGAAAAAGCAAAAATTGACTTATCAGGCGTTACAACTGCTAATATTAATCTGCCTTTTATCACAGCAGATGCTACAGGTCCTAAACATCTTGATATTACTTTAACAAGAGCAAAATTTGACGAACTTACAAGTGACCTTGTTGAAAAAACTATGGTTCCTACAAGACAGGCACTTTCCGATGCAGGTCTTAATGCATCAGAAATTGATAAAGTTCTTCTTGTTGGTGGTTCCACAAGAATTCCTGCAGTTCAGGAAGCAGTTAAAAAGTTTATAGGCAAAGAACCATTCAAAGGTATTAACCCTGATGAATGTGTTGCTATCGGTGCTGCAATTCAGGGTGGTGTACTTGCAGGTGACGTTAAAGACCTTCTTTTACTTGACGTTACTCCATTATCACTTGGTATCGAAACATTAGGCGGAGTTTGCACAAGACTGATTGAAAGAAACTCAACTATTCCTACAAAGAAAAGCCAGGTGTTCTCAACTGCGGCAGATTCTCAGACAAGTGTTGACATTCATATCTTACAAGGTGAAAGAGAAATGGCAGCAGGCAACAAAACTCTTGGAAGATTTCAACTTACTGATATTCCTCCTGCACCAAGAGGAGTTCCTCAGATTGAAGTTACATTTGATATAGACGCTAACGGTATTGTTAACGTATCTGCAAAAGATTTAGGAACAGGTAACGAACAGAAAATCACAATTACATCAAGCACAAATCTTACAGAAGAAGAAATCGACAAAGCAGTTAAAGAAGCAGAAGCATTTGCTAATGAAGATAAAATTAAAAAAGAAGAAATTGATGCAAGAAACAATGCAGATTCTTTAATTCATCAGACTGAAAAAACAATAAATGAAGCAGGCGATAAATTAACTGAAGATGATAAGAAAGCAATTACTGAAAAAATTGATGCACTAAAAGAAGCATTAAAGGGAACAGATGTTGAACTTATCAAAAAAGGCACAGAAGAATTAAATCAGAAAATTTATGAGTTTGCTCAGAAACTTTATCAGCAGGCTGCACCTAATATGGACCCAAATGCTAATCAGAATGCGGGTGCAAATGATAACAATGGTGCTTATGAAGCAGACTACAAAGTAGTTGACGATGAAGAAAATAAATAAAATATAACTTAATGCTGTTTAACAGGGCTTTTCGCCCTGTTAAATGCGCTTTGGCGGGGTAAATATGGCAGAAAAAAGAGATTATTATGAAGTTTTAGGGGTTTCAAAGAGTGCATCGGCAGATGAAATAAAAAAAGCATATCGTAAAATGGCTAAAAAATATCATCCCGATGTCAATCCTGATAATAAAGAAGCACAGGCGAAATTTACGGAAGTTAACGAAGCGTATGAAATACTTTCCGACCCTGAAAAGAAAAGTAAATATGATACTTACGGTCACAGTGCTTTTGACCCGAATGCAGGATTTGGCGGGCAAGGCGGTTTTTCAGGTTTTGGAGGATTTTCTGATATATTTGAAAGTATGTTTTCAGATTTTGGAGGCTTTTCTTCTCAATCCCAGAGAACCGGTCCTCAAAGGGGCAGAAATTTAGAAAAAGTTATCGAGATTGACTTTTTGGAAGCCGCTTTCGGTGCGGAAAAAGAAGTAACCGTTTCAAGAAGTGAAAAATGTGAAAAATGCGGTGGTACAGGCGGTAAAACTAAAAATGATGTTAAAACCTGTCCTACCTGTAACGGAACAGGTCAGGAAAGAGTTGTTCAGAGAACTGTGCTTGGTCAGTTTGTTAATATGAGAACTTGCTCTCATTGTAACGGAAGGGGAAGTATTGTAGAAAATCCATGTCCTGAATGCAGAGGAAATGGTAATGTAAGAAAATCAAGAACCATTAAAGTAAATATTCCTGCAGGTATTGATCACGGACAGAGAATTTCTTTAAGAGGAGAAGGCGAATCCGGTAAATTCGGAGGTCCTTCAGGTGATTTGTATATAAGTGTTGTAATAAAGAAACATCCTATTTTTGAAAGAGAAGGATATGATGTTTTTGTAGATATTCCTGTTACTTTTTCTGAAGCGGCTTTAGGTGCAAAAATAATAGTTCCTACCATTTACGGTAAAGTGGAAATGAGTATTCCTGAGGGAACGCAGAACGGGGATAGGTTTGTTCTTAAAGGAAAAGGTATTTCCAGTATAAGAGGCATTGGAAAAGGCAATCAGTATGTTACGGTTAATGTTGAAATTCCAAAAAAATTAAGTTCAAAGCAAAAAGAAATCTTAAAGAGTTTTCAGGAAACCTTTGAACCGCAAAATCATTCAAAGAAAAAGAAATTCATTGATAATATAAAGGAGTTATTTAACTGATGTACTGGAATGAAATTTGTATAACAATCGAACCTGAAAGAATAGAAGAAGCAAATATCTTCTTTTATAATCAGGGAATATTGTCTTTAAACATTGAAGACCCGAATGATATAGAAGAGCATCAAAATAAGGTAAGATGGGACTATATTGATGAAGAAATACTGCAAAGAGATAAAAATAAAGCATTCGTTAAAGTATACATTGAAGAAGATGATGAAGCCAACCGTATTGTAGAAGAAGGTAAAGAACAGGGCTATAATATAACTTTAGTAAAACTTAAAGCAGAAGACTGGGAAAACGGCTGGAAAAAATATTATTCTGCCTTTAATATAACCGATGACCTTGTTATAGTTCCCGCATGGGAAGACTATGATAAAAAGGGAGACGAAAAAATAATAACATTAGACAGTGGTATGGCTTTTGGCACAGGAACTCACGAAACAACCAAAATGTGTGTATCGTTTATAAAAGATATAGTCAGCGAGGATACAAAAAAAGTTCTTGATATCGGATGTGGTTCAGGTATATTATCTATTGCGGCATCACGATACGGAGCAAAGGATATACTTGCGGTTGATATTGACGAACTTGCAGTTAAAATTGCTAAAGAAAATGTTTTCTTAAATGACCTTGATGACAGCATAAAAGTAATTGAGGGCGATTTAACAAAAAATGTAGAAGGTAAATTCGACTTAATAATTGCAAATATTGTTGCCGATATAATAAAAGAACTTATTCCTGAAATAAGAACATATCTTAATGAAAATGGTAAATTTATCATTTCAGGTATAATAAAAGAAAGAGAAGAGGAAGTTTATAACTTCGCTAAAGAACACGGTTTTAATATAGAAAAAGTTTCCTCAAACGGCGGATGGAGTGCAATGCTTCTGTCATAAAAAAAGAGGGCGTTCAAACTGATATCCCCTTTAAATTGCATAATGTAACTATATCTAAACAAAATATTGACTTTTGTAAAGCATTTTGTTATAATACATATAGAAAATGTGGAAACCCAAGATGGTTGCCACAAATAATACACTAACAACAAATGAGGTTAAACCTCGAAATGCGTGAGCCTATCTGTTAGCGGCAGATGGCTCACTTCTCTTTTCTATTGGTTTTGTAGTATGTATAGAGAGCAAAGGCTAACCCTGCAATGCTACACAAACTTCCAATGACCGTCAAAGTGTTCATGCATCAACCTCCTTTAAGACAATCTCTGCCTTGCGAGAACGATACATTCACCTATCCTTCCTGCTCTCACAGGCAGGTAGGCAACCATCTTTTTTAACCATCCAACCGTCTACAAAGATTGGCAAAAACTCAACTGTTTGACGGTGGATTTCCACGAGAGATATTATACTATAATCGACAAAATATGTCAATATATAAACTTAGAGCCAATCGTGTGACTAACTCCTTTGTTATTTGTTGATAAGAAAAGCATGGGAGCCATTTAGGGACGTACATTTTTGGCACGTTTATAAAATGGAAGTAAAAGAGATAGATTGTTGTATTGTGGACAGTTTTAAGGTCTTATATTTAAAAAAAGCCTGAGTCGTTTGTTCATACAAACGACTCAGGCTATTGTAGAGAAACACAACAAGGTTCTCCGAAATTCTCGATTTTTAATTCGTTAGAATTTCGTGAGGTTCTTATTGTAAACTAACACAACAAGGTTCTCCGAAATTCTCGATTTTTAATTCGTTAGAATTTCGTGAGGTTCTTATTTTTTCTTTTCCTTAAATTTAAGATAATCCTCAATTTTTCCCGTTTTTAAAAATTCATCCCATAACTTTTTTCTTTCCATAAAAATCACCCTTGTTATAATGTGTAAAATACTAAAAACTATCCTTTAAATCGGTTGACAATATTTGCTTAATGTTATAAAATAAGAGAGTAAAGAACAATAGCATTTTTAAAAAAGAAAAGGTGATTTTATGATTAAAAAAACATTTTTAATAAGTTTAATAATTATTGCCTTAATTTTAGTGGGCGTATCACTTATAAATAACAATGAGCCGTCTTCAAATCCGTTGGGGGAAGATGAACTTATTACAGTTAATACAAAACTTTATTTTTCAGATGAATTGTCATCATCTTTAGTTGCAAAAGATGTGACTTTTGAGATTAACAAAAATGAAGATAAATATTATTTTACATTAAAAAAACTTATTTTGGGACCAACTGATAAAGGAATGTATCCATCTGTTAATCAAAAAACAATTGTTAATAAAGTTACGGTTGAAAACGGACTTTGCACAATTGATTTTTCAGATACACTCTTAGAGTATAACACAGGTGGGTCAACAAGGGAAATGATGTGCCTTTATTCTATAGTTAATACAATGTGTGAATTTTCTGAGATAGAAAGTGTAATATTTACTATAGATGGTAAAAATATTTCTACATTCGGTCAGTTTGATATGAGCGAACCATATAAAAAAGATATGTCAATGGTGAATTAATGATGGGGAAAAAAGCCTGTGCTTTTACGGGGCATAGAATAGTATCTGATTATATTAAAATAAGAGAAGTTTTAAGAGATAAACTAAGAGAACTTATAAATGATGGTTATACTGTTTTTTATAACGGAGGAGCAATAGGCTTTGATGCTTTTTGCGCTCTTGAAGTGATAAATTTAAAAAAGGAATTTAATATAAAATTAAATCTTATTCTCCCTTGTAAGAAACAGGATGAAAAATGGAATGAGAGGCAAAAAAATATATATAAATTTATTTTAGATAACAGCGACAGCATAGAATATGTATCCGAAAAATATGAAAACGGATGTATGCAAAAAAGAAACCGTTTGCTTTGTGAAAGAAGTGACCTTCTTTTTGCGTATTTAAAAAGGGAAAGCGGAGGAACATATTATACAGTAAATTATGCTAAAAAAATTGGTAAAGATGTATTTAATATAGCAAATGCCTTGACAAATGCTTAATAAAACTGATAAAATTATATATAATTAGAATAAAATGGCAAAAATGGAGGAAATTATGATAAGAAGCATGACCGGTTTCGGCAGATGTAAAATGTCGGTTAATGAATATGATATAAATATCGAAATAAAATCAGTTAATCACAGATATTTAGACCTTAATTTAAGGCTTCCTAAATACTATTCTTTTCTGGAAGAGAAAATAAGAGAGAAAATTTCGCAAACTATTTCACGAGGCAAGATTGAAGTATCGGTATACATAAAACTTATAAACAGTGACGAAAAGCAGATAGTTTTAAATGAACCACTTTGCGACAATTATATTTCAGTATTAAATTCACTTAAAGAAAAACTTGGTACTGATGATAAAATTGATATAAGGCTTTTGTCAAGATTTAACGATATTTTTGAATTGGAATATAAAGACGCTGACGAAGAAGTAGTATGCGAAACTGTTCTTAATGTTCTAAGCACGTGCCTTGAAGATTTTGTTTTGATGAGAGAAAGAGAAGGCAAAAGAATTGAAGAGGACCTTACAGAAAGACTTGACAAAATAGAAAGATTGGGAAAAATAGTTGAAGAAAGAGCACCAATGATTGTAAGTGAGTACAGGGAAAAACTTCTTGCAAGATTAAAAGAGGTTATTTTGAATGTGGACGAGCAGAGGGTTATCCAGGAAGCCGCAATTTATGCTGATAAGATAACAACTGCTGAAGAAACAGTAAGACTGGCAAGTCACATAAAAGAATTCAGAAGTCTTATTAAAAAGGGTGGCCCGATTGGTAAAAAGTTAGATTTCATTGTTCAGGAAATGAACAGAGAGGTTAATACTATCGGCTCTAAATGTAATGATTTTGATACTGCAAAAGTTGTTGTTGAACTAAAATCCGAAATTGAAAATATAAGAGAGCAAATTCAAAATATAGAATAGTAGATTAACGGCTGGGAGAATATTATGAAACTTATAAACATAGGATACGGGAACGTAGTTCTGGCAGATAAAATAGTGGCGGTTGTAAGCCCTGATTCTGCTCCTATTAAAAGAATAATTCAGGAAGCAAGGGAAAAGGGAAATCTTATTGATGCAAGTTACGGAAGAAGAACAAGGTCGGTTATAGTTACTGACAGTGACCATATTATTTTGTCTTCAATAGAGCCTAAAACCGTTGCAAATCGTCTTGATGAAAATTCTGAGGAGGTATTTAAAAGTGACAGGTAAACTTTTTGTCATTTCAGGACCTTCGGGAGTTGGAAAAGGAACACTTGTAAATAAAATTTTAGAAAAGAATAAAGAACTTTTCCTGTCTGTTTCTGCAACAACAAGAAATAAGCGTGAGGGTGAAATTGACGGGATTAATTATTATTTTAAGGAAAAAGAAGAATTTGCAAAGATGGCTGATGAAAACGAATTTTTGGAATGGGCAACCTTTTGCGAAAATTCTTACGGTACACCTAAACGTCCTGTTTTTGACAAATTAAATGACGGTAAAGATGTAATTTTAGAAATAGAAATTCAGGGGGCAATGCAGGTTAAGAAAAATATGCCTTCCTGTGTGCTTGTGTTTATTGCACCTCCATCAAAGGAGGAACTTATAAACCGATTAAAAGGGCGAGGTACCGAAACAGAAGAGGTTATAAAATTAAGAGTAGAAACGGCAACAAAAGAACTTAAGGTTGCCAAAGAGTACGACTATATTATTGTAAATGACAATATAGAAAAAGCTGCAGACGATATTTTGTCGGTTATTAAAGCAGAAAAGTGTAAAAAAGAAAGAATCATTGAAGATTTGGAGGTATTAAAATGATTTTTAAAGAATTTCAAAGTTTAGTTGACGAAGCCGGATCAAGATACGGTCTTATTATTTCTGTTACCAAAAGAGCAAGAGATATTAAAGACGGCAGCGATCCTCTTACAGTATCAAATTATGATAAATCTGTTTCTATTGCAACAAAAGAGTTTGCGGAAGGAAAAATTGAGATTGTTAAAAGCTGAAGGGCTTAACGGAGGGAACTGATGCTTAAAGGAAAGAATGTTGTTGTTGGAGTATGCGGAGGTATTGCTGCTTACAAGGTTTGCGATGTTGTAAGCCGACTTAGAAAAATATCTTGCGATGTTAAAGTAATTATGACAAAATCAGCATGTGAGTTTGTGTCAAGTATGACTTTTCGCACTTTGTCGCAAAATGAAGTTGTAACAGATATGTTTGAGGAGCCTGGTGAGTGGGACGTTAAGCATATATCACTTGCCAAAAGTGCTGATCTTTTTGTTATTGCACCTGCAACGGCAAATTTTATAGGTAAAGTGGCAAATGGTATAGCGGACGATATGCTTACAACAACTGTTATGGCTACTAAGAAAAAGGTGCTTATCGTACCTGCTATGAATACTGAAATGTATACTAATCCGATTGTTCAGGAAAATATAGAAAAATTAAAAAAATTAGGATATATGTTTATGGAACCCGGAGTAGGTCTTTTAGCATGTGGCGATAAAGGGAAGGGAAGACTTCCTGATCCTGAAAAAATCGTAGAAAATATAAAAGGAATTTTATATCCTAAAAAAGATATGGCAGGGAAAAAAGTTTTAATAACTGCAGGGCCTACAAGAGAAGCAATGGATCCCGTGAGATTTATTTCAAATAATTCTACGGGTAAAATGGGAATAAATATTGCTAAAGTTTCCTATTTAAGAGGTGCTGATGTTACTTTGGTTTTAGGTCCATCTGCAGAGAAAATTGATTTTCCGTGCAATCTTGTAAATGTTGTTTCTGCGAGTGAAATGTATGATGCAGTTATTAATAATGTTAAAGATAAAGATATAATTATAATGTCTGCTGCAGTTTCAGACTATTCGCCTAAAGATGTTAATTGTGAAAAAATTAAATCCTCTTATGATAATCTAACATTATCTCTTGAGAAAAACAAAGATATATTAAAAAGTGCATCAACCCTAAAAGATGAAAACGCTGTTATTGGCGGATTTTCTATGGAAACTGAAAATATGGAAGAAAATTCGGTTAAGAAAATGAAAGAAAAAAATATTGATTTTATTGTTGCCAATAACTTAAAGCAAAAAGGCGCAGGATTTAGCGTAGATACAAATATTGTAACGATTTTTGATAAAAATGGAAACAAGGAAGAATATCCTATAATGTCAAAATTTGATGTTGCAAATAATGTAATTGATAAGGCGTTAAGTTTTACTGAAAATTATCAAAATTAAAAAATCAGATGTCAATCAGACATCTGATTTTTTTAAAAGAAATTGTTTTTTAAATAATGAGAAAATCTGTAAGCCGGGTTCTGTCATTTAAGATAGTCATCTGTCTGGGACTTAAATTGCTTTAAGCCTCAAGCCACAATTTGAAAAATGTCGGGCAAACTTAATTTTTCATTTAGTGTTGCTTCGGATGGGGTTTACACAAGGTCACGGTCTCCCGCCACCTTAGTGAGCTCTTACCTCACTTTTTCACCCTTACATAATAATATCATTATGCGGTAATTTTCTGTTGCACTTTCCTTAGAGTCGCCTCCACCGGACGTTATCCGGCATCCTGCCCTGCGAAGCCCGGACTTTCCTCACTTTAGAATAAATTAACTAAAGCGCGACTATCCAATTTTCTCAAAAATAGCAGGCATAAAGCCTGCTATTTAATTTGATTTATTAGTCTGTTGTGAAAGGTACAAGAGCAATATGTCTTGCCTTTTTAATAGCAGTTGTTAACTGTCTTTGATGTTTCGCACAAGTTCCTGTAATTCTTCTTGGAAGAATTTTGGATCTTTCTGAAAGATATTTTCTTAGTTTTGGAACATCTTTATAGTCAATTGAAGTTGCTTTTTCAACACAGAAACTGCAAACTTTTCTTTTCATTCTTCTTGGTTTGAATGTTTTTTCGTTTTCTGCCATCTGGCACACCTCCTATATATTGATATTTAGATATCAGGCTAACTGATTAGAACGGAAGACTGTCATCATCATCAAGGGGCATAAATTCATTATCGGAAGGTTTAACCTGTTCGGAAAAATCACTGCCTGCTGAATTTCCCTGAGGATTGTCCTTTTTGCTTCCTACAAAATTAACTTCTTCGGCAATAATGTCAGTCGCATAACGTTTCTGACCGTCCTGCCCGTCCCACGATCTTGTCTGAATAGAACCTGAAACAAGAGCTAACTGTCCTTTTACAAAATATTTTTTAACAAACTCAGCAGTTTTGTTAAAAGCAACAATATTTAAAAAGTCTGTCTGCTTTTCTTCGCCTTGTCTTTGAAATCTTCTGTCAACAGCAAGAGTGAAACGTGTAACGACAACACCGCTTGGTGAAGTTGACTGTTCAGGATCTCTTGTCAGGCGACCCATTAAAATTGCTTTGTTAAACATAATAAATACCTCACATAATCTAAGAAATATTAGTTTTCTTGCTTAACAACTATATCACGAATGATACCGTCAGTAATTTTGTAAATTCTTTCAAGTTCCTGCGGGAATGAAGGGTTAGATGTGAACTCAATGAACACATAATATCCTTCAGTCAAATCGTTAATTTCGTATGCTAATCTTTTTTTACCCCAAATATCAATATTTGTAAGTTCTCCGTTAGCAGAAATTAAAGTTTTGAATTTTTCAACTATTTCATTGATTTTTTCTTCTTCTAAAGTAGGATTAACAATGAATATAGTTTCATACTTGTTTTTAATTTCAACCATTTCTTACACCTCCTTCTGGACTTTTGGCTCACAGTTTATCCATGAGCAAGGACTCTGCGTAATCAGATATTAAAGTATCCTCTTACTTGCAGTCTTTATATTATATATTATAAAGAAAAAAATGTCAAGTTTTTTTATTAACAAAAAATATATTAGTTTTTTATTGATTTTTTTTGTATTTATGGTATAATGATATTTGTAACTTTGTGTGCAGAAAATAGAACGTTAGTTTTATATGGCGCAATTTATAAAAACGGAGGAAAATTAAGATGAATAATCAAATTAACTTGATGGATGTAGTGGGTATGATTCTTAAAAGATGGTGGATTGTTGCTGTTTCTACTGTTCTTTTGGGAGCAATATTTTTTACAGTATCTGAATATTTTATACCTGAAAAATACACATCTAACGGTAAACTTTTAGTAAGTAATACTGTTAATACAGTGTCGGAGGACGGCAGTGTTGCTGCGGAAAGCATAAATACTCTTAATGCTTCTGCAAGACTTTTAAGTACATATATTGAAATTTTTAAAACTGATTCATTCCTTTCTAAAATCGCGGCAGACAGTGGAACAAAATATACTGTTGGTCAAATAAAAGGAATGGTTACATATACATCGCTAAATCAGACAGAGGTTCTTCAGGTTTCAGTTTTGTGTCAGGATAAAATTGATGCAAGGCAGATTTGCGAACTGATACTTGATAATGCTCAGTCGGAAGTTGAAAGAATAGGAAGCGGCGGGTCTGTTACAATTATTGATGAAGCGTCTTCTCCTACAACTCCTACATCTCCAAATAAAACACTTAACAGTATTATCGGAGTGTTACTTGGTATTATCTTAGGTGTACTTATAATTTTCGTAATTGAATTTTTTGATATAAGAATAAAAACAGAAGATGACTTGGTTTCAAAGTTTGATTTACCGATTTTGGGAGTAATTCCTGACTTGGAATCATCACTTGTTAAAGGAGGTAAATAAGATGTCTATATTTAATAGTAAAATAAGAATTCCTCTTGGGAAAAAGAAAAAACCTATCTCTTTAGAAGATGATATGGTAAATATAATAAATGACAACACTAAGTTTAATATTAAAGAAGCCTACAAGACAACCAGAACAAATATTATATTTGCATTAAACAGCGATAAAGGATGTAAAAGAATTATCCTTACCAGTTCTGTACCGGGCGAAGGTAAATCTTTAACATCTATAAATATTGCCATCACATTTGCTATGGCAGATACAAAAGTTTTAATTATTGACTGTGACTTAAGAAAACCTAAACTTCATAAATATTTAGGTGCAGACAATAAAAAAGGCCTTTCAAATGTACTTGGAGGATTTGACAAGATAGAAGACTGTATTAAAGAAAATAAAGAACTTAATGTTCATTTTCTTACTGCAGGGCATACTCCTCCTAATCCTATAGAACTTTTATCAAGTGGAAAAATGGAAAAACTGCTTGATGAACTTTCAGATCAGTACGATTACATCTTCCTTGATACACCGCCTGTCAATGTCGTTGCTGATACATCTGCAATTGCAAAATTCTCGGATGGTATACTTTTCGTTGTACGTCATAAATTTACAACACAGGATATGGTTTATAAAGCAATCAGCACATTGGAATTTGCTAATGCTAAGTTGTTAGGATTTGTACTTAATGATGTTGATTTGTCTTCATATTCTTATACATCAAAAGTTGGTTATGGCGGATACCGTTACAAAAATTACTATCAATACAGTAACTACTATTATTGATAAATAAGGCGGTGGTTTGATGATTGATTTTCACTCGCACATTTTACCATATATGGATGATGGAGCACAAAATGTTGAGATGTCAGTAAAAATGCTTGAACTCTCTAAAAGGCAAGGAATTAATACCATCGTTGCAACACCCCACTTTTATATAAGAAAAGGAACTGTTTCGGACTTTCTTTTAAAAAGAGAGGACAGTTTCAATAAACTTAAAGAGTATATCGATAAGAATAATCCTGATGTTCCCGAAATTATTTTGGGAGCAGAAGTTGCATTCTCGGAAGAAATTCTTTCAGTTGATATAAGTAAACTTTGTATTGAAGGGACAAGTTATGTTCTTCTGGAACTTCCGTTTTCTTATTTCAACCAATGGATATATGATGAAATATACAATATGTCTATGAAAAATGGTGTAGACTTTATTTTAGCACATATTGAAAGATATGTAGGAAATAAGAATGATTTTTCGGCTGTCAAACCATTTTTTGATTTAGATATGCTTATTCAGGTTAATGCAGATACATTTATAGATAAGCATTTTAAAAAAACAATTCAGACTTTACTTAAAAAATACAGGATTGACCTTATCGGTTCAGATGCTCATAATCTTGAAAAAAGAGTGTCTAATATGGATAAGGCGATAAAAATTATAAAAAAGAAATACGGCGAAAAAACATTGCAAAAAATTATGGACAACGGGAAAAAAATATTAAATAAATAGGTTGGTTGATTTATGAAAAATATATTACATAAACTTTTCTTGATGTTTGTTGATTTTTGTCTGGTTGTTGTTTCATACTTGCTTGTTATCCTTTTAATAAGAGAAGACTTTACTGATTTTATAAGAACACCGCAGGTTGCATACTCAGCCATGATAACAGGAATAGGAATTGTAATTGCTCTTAATGCAGTGGATTTCTACAGTTCTTTGTGGATGTACACAAGTGTAAGAGAGTACACACTTGGAATGTTGGCAGGTGTAGGTGCTGTGTCTATACTGGCAATAACATCAGGATTTTTCAAAGGATTCTTTTTACCTTATAAATACATAATTACGTCAGGCTTTGTCTCTTTGGTTTTTTCTATGGGACTCAGGGTATGTATAAAATTAACATATATGTTTATGGAAAACTACTTTAAAGAGAACAATGACGCCAAAACAAATCTGCTTATTATAGGAGCAGGTGATGCCGCAGCATTAGCAATAAGGGAAATAATAACAGATAAAAATTCAAATTACAATATTGTCGGTGCAGTTGATGACAATTTGAGAAAACGAGGAATGGTAATATACGGCATTAAAATTTTAGGCACACGTGATGATATTGTAAAAATATGTGAAGAAAAAAAGGTAAAAGAAATTTTACTTGCAATACCATCTATATCAGATGAAGATAGATATAACATTTTAAATATTTGTTCTGAAACTTCTTGTAAAATAAAAATTCTTCCTAAAAACTTAGGTATTTCAGGAAAAATTAAAGTTAAAACAGATGCAAGAAATATTCAGATAGAAGATTTACTATCCCGTGATGTTGTTAAACTGGATATAGAAGATATGTCAAGAGAATTAAAGGGTAAAACAATTCTGGTAACAGGCGGGGGAGGTTCTATCGGTTCGGAACTTTGCAGGCAGATAGCATCTTTTGAACCTAAAAAACTTGTTATTGTTGATATTTATGAAAATAACGCATACGATATTGAGAATGAACTTAAGTCAAAGTATCCTCAACTTAATATTAGTGTTTTAATTGCAAGTGTCAGGGATAAAGACAGGTTAGATAAAATTTTTGACCGTGAAAAGCCTGAAATAGTTTTTCATGCCGCAGCGCATAAACATGTTCCGCTTATGGAAGACTCTTCATCGGAAGCAGTTAAGAACAATGTTGTTGGAACGCTTAATGCCTGTCTTGTTGCAGATAAGCATAATGTTAAAAAATTCACTCTTATTTCTACCGATAAAGCAGTTAATCCTACAAATGTTATGGGCGCGTCAAAAAGAATTTGCGAAATGATAATTCAGGGAATAAATAATGTAAGCAAGACGAAGTTCGTTGCAGTTCGTTTCGGAAATGTTCTTGGAAGCAATGGCTCAGTTGTTCCGCTGTTTAAAAAACAGATTGAAAACGGCGGACCTGTTACTATTACCCATAAAGAAATAACAAGATATTTTATGACTATTCCTGAAGCGGCTCAACTTGTTATGGAAGCAGCAGTTTTTGCAAATGGCGGAGAAATATTTGTTCTTGATATGGGAAATCCGGTTAAGATTTATGATTTGGCGGAAAAAATGATAAAATTGTCAGGTCTTATCGTTGGGCAGGATATCGAAATTAAGGTTACAGGTTTAAGACCCGGAGAAAAACTTTACGAAGAACTTCTTATGGATGAAGAGGGACTTTCTTCTACTAAAAATCAAAAGATTTTTGTTGCGAAACCAAATGTAATAGATTTTGAAAAACTGACAAATGATATTGACATTTTGCTTTCCTATGCAAGAAACGAAGATACTGATAAACTTAAAAACAAACTAAAAGAAATTGTTCCGTCTTATAAGGAACCATCTTATGTTTAATACTGAAATGGGACTGTAAAAATGTTTTTACAGTCCCATTGATTTTGATATTAATGTATGGTAATATACCAATAGAGGTGATGGAATGGATATAAAGCATGAAATTATAGAACCGAATTTTACCGTAAGAGAAGCGGATAAATTTATTGATAATAATTATCACTGGCATCAGAGAATGGAATTTTTGTACGTTGAAAAAGGATATTGTAATGTAAATCTGCCAATGAAAAAGTACAGAATGGAAGCCGGAGATGTTATTTTTATTCACAGTGGCGAAATACATGAAATAAATTCTGCATCTTCCGAACTTAATGTTAAAATCTTTACATTCAATCCATCAATACTCCAACAGTTAAATATTGAATTTATATATATTACAAACTATATCAGCCAGAGTATGCAAAAAGATGCAAAAATAAGTGAAGTTATAAAATCTATTGTTGATGAAATATATGTAGAATATAAAGAGAAAAAGCATTTAAGTGACAGTATTATAATTTCTGATTTAATAAAACTATACAGTATTCTTGCACGGTATTTTGAAAACTCAGAAATGATGGAAAATAAAAACACAACTAAATTTAAAGTTTTTCAGGAGGCACTTGAATATATTTCTAAGAATTATACTGAAAGTATATCTTTAAAATCTGTGGCTGAGAAAATAAACTACTGTGAATCGTATGTGTCAACATTGTTTGTTGCCTTTACAGGAGTAAATTTTAAAACTTATATTGATACTATACGAATAAAACATGCTGTTGATTTGCTTAAAAAAACTGACAATACAATAGCGTATATTGCTTCTGAATGTGGCTATGAAAATTTAAAAACCTTTAATAATACTTTTAAAAGAATTACTAATAAAACCCCAAGTGAATTCAGAGAAAAAAACTTATAGAGTGGCTTTGTTCCACTCTTTTTTATTGTGAATACAACAAGGCTTTTTAAAAAACTTGCAAATTTAATTGCACCCGTATTTTGCAAGACTGTGTTTTAAAAAAATTTTTTTAAAATTCAAAAAAATTACTGGTATTTTCAAATAATTTACTTGTTGCATATCTTATTGTTATATAGAATGAAACTAAGATATAACATAGGAGGTGCTCTAAATGAGTAAAAATTACAAAGTTGTGTTCACAGCACAAAAAAAAGTTGAATTACAAGAATGTGAAATGCCGGTTGTAGGCGATGATGATATCCTTCTTAAGACAGAAGTTTCTCAAATAAGTACAGGAACAGAATTAACACTTTTAGAAGGTAATGTTGAGCCGGATTCACCATGGATGAATGATATTCATTATCCTCAGGATCCTGGTTACTCAAATGTAGGTAAGATTGTCAAAGTAGGTAAAAATGTATCTTCGGATTTAATCGGAAAAAGAATGTTAACTTTAGCCACACACACAATGTATTATACAATAAATAAAGACGATTATCAGCAAACTATGTTTATTCCTGACTCGGTAAAATCAGAAGAAGCAGTTTTTGGAATTATTGCACAGATTACAATGGGAAGCGTACGTTTTTCAGGTTTAAGACCTGGTGATGCTTGTGTAGTATACGGTGCTGGTTTAATTGGTCAGTTAGTTGCAAGACTTGCAAAATGTGCAGGTTCAACAAGAGTGTTTGTTTGCGATATATCTGATTTACGTCTTGATAAACTTCCTGATGACCCATGTTTTGTAAAAATCAATACTTTAAAAGAAAATGCAGCTGAAATTGTTAAGAATAATACGAAATTTAACGAAGGCGCTGCTGTTGTATTTGAAACTACAAGTAATCCGAAACTTGTAAGTGATGAAATAGCATGCTTGGGTAAAAGAGGAAAACTTATTATTACAAGCAGTCCTAAGGGAAAAGCACTTGTTGATTTAGAATATTGTAACCGTATGGGTATATCTATACTCGGAGCACACAACTCTGCTGTACATACACAAAACGAAGTTAACGGAGATCCTTGGACAAGAAGAAGAGATTCAGAATACTTTATTGAACTTCTTGAAAAGAATCAAACCACTGCATCGGAAATGATAACTCATAAATGCAGTTTCAAAGATGTTGTAAGTATGTATGAAATGCTTATGGAAGACAGAACTCAGGCTTTGGCTGTAAATATAAACTGGGAGGACTAATATGCTTAAAATAGGTATAATAGGCGCAGGTGCAATATCCGAATGCCATATAGAATCTTATATTAAAAACCCGGAAGTTAAGTTATGTGCAATATGCGATGTAAATGAAAATACTGCTAAATTAAGAGCTGAAAAATATTCTATTTCAAAGTATTATTCAGATTATAAAGATATTCTTGATGATGAAAGCATTGATGCTGTAAGTATTGTTACACCGACTTTTACTCATAAGAACATTGTTATTGAAGCACTTAAAAAAGGTAAACATGTGCTTTGTGAAAAACCACCTGCAATGAATTATGAAGAAGCATTGGAATGTGAAAAGACTGCTAAAGAAACAGGTAAGATATTAATGTATGCTTTTGTAGTAAGATTTTCCAAAGAAGTTAAATTTATGAAGGAATACATTGATTCCGGTAAAATGGGCGAAATTTACTATGCCGAAGCATCCCGTATAAACAGATGTAATAAAATCGGCGGATGGTTTATAAACAAAGATAAAGCAGGCGGAGGCGCACTTATTGACGGTGCAATCCATGAAATTGATACTGCACTTTATCTTATGGGATATCCTAAGGCAACAAGTGTCAAAGGCTTTACAAGTCAGATAAATGAAAATCTTCCTGATATTGCAAAAGGTACAGGAGCAGGATGGATATCTTCCGATGTTAATTCTTATGAAAGAACTGTTGAAAGTCTTGCATCAGGTTATGTTCATTTTGATAACGGAGCGTGCCTGTATGTTAAAGCAAGTTGGGTTCTTAATACTATAAAAGAGGGCAGAAATGTTGAACTTAACGGAACAAAAGCAGGGCTGCAGTATAATGGCGCAAAGATAGATATGATTGAACTTTCTGATACAGGTTACTTTATGGAAACATCGCCTCAACTTAATGATACAGTTGACTTGTTTGATGGTGAAATAAATCACTTTGTTGGCTGTTGCTTGGGTAAAGAAGAATTAATCTGTACCCCTGAGCAAGGTACTGAAATTATGAAAATAATAACCGGAATATATGAATCTGCAAGAACAGGTAAAGAAGTAATTTTTTAATTCACAATACAGAATGGACGTTTTAGGGACAGACCCCAAAACGTCCATTTAGCTTTTTGTAAGGTTTTTATAAATTTTTTTCATATATAATTGGCTGTATTTGTTTGTCATCTAAAGCAAAAGATAAGGTATCGCATATTTTAGTCATATCTGCAACTACGGAACGCGGTTTCTTATAAGGATCATCCTGATTGAAAGGAACAAAATATATTCCTTTGTAATTTAACAGATTCCCGATGTTTTTGCACGCATTTCCCAAACCATCATTAGTTGATACAGCCAGTATGACAGGTTTTGCGTTTCTTAAAGTTGCTTTTACTGCCATTGTAACCGAGGTGTCGGTAACGCCTGAAGAAAGTTTTGCAAGGGTGTTCCCTGTGCAAGGTGCAACTATAAGAGCGTCAAGTAAGTTTTTTGGCCCTATTGGTTCTGCCTCATAAATGGTTTTTATAACCTTTTTTTCACATATCGTTTCAATCTCATTTGTAAAATCCCTTGCCTTTCCAAATCTTGTATCAGTTTTTGAAACATTCTCTGAAAGTATGGGTATAACATTATATCCCATATTTTTTACATTTTTTATTTCAGGAAGGATTTTTTTAAAGGTACAATAAGACCCTGTAAGAGCAAAACCGACGGTTAAATTCCCCATATTTTTACCCCCAGTTCACTTAGTATGTTATTGATAGTGTTTTTGATTATCTTACCTGCCGTTTCAGGTGCAACTTTTCCGGGCAAAGATAATGCGTGAATAACCTTTAAATTTAAAAGGTGCGCATATTTAAAGTCTACACCTCCGGGTTTTGACGCAAGGTCAATTATAACGGCATTTTTTTTAACCCTTTTTAAACATTCTTCGTCTATTACCGTAAAAGGTATGGTATTAAAAATAATATCGTATTTATTTATGTTGTCACATATATTTTGTGTTTTGATTTTTTTATATGAAAAGCAGTCAATCCAGGATAAATCCTCTGTTTTCCTTGCACTTACTGTAACGAAAGCGCCAAGAGAGGCTAATGCTTTGGAAAGTATTTTTCCTATTCTTCCAAAACCTGTAACAAGTACATTGGCTCCATGCAAGGTGTAGGGCGTTTCGTTTATTGCAATAGACAATGCACCCTCTACAGTCGGAATGACATTTTCAATATTAAGTTCTTCTCTTACTCCATAATCAAAGTTTAAAACATCTTTGTCTGTTAATGATTTTTCTATATCTTTTGAAATAATTCCTCCGAATACAATTTTTGAAGAATCAAGACAATTTATAATTTCGGAAATTTTTATATCTTCCTCAGAATAGGGTGCGCTTAGAAATACATTATCCCTTGATATTGGAATTCCCATAATTATAATATCGTTATCTTTTATTGCATCTTTTAAGTCGTTATATATAAAAAATGGTACGAAAGGAGTATTTTTGTCAAAACCGTAAACAGAAACATCAAATCCGTCTTTTTTAAATTCTGATGCAACTGTAAACTGCCTTAAATCCCCTCCGAGAATAAGAATTTTTTTGTTCAAATATTAAGCACCTCCGCCCGATGAATAAAAAATAATAAGATAATCTGTTATTATTTTATGATTTTTACATTTAATGGTGCTTTTATTTTGGAGTTAAGAAACAATTTTACCACTTTGCAGGATATTGCATTTATAATTATTTTGTTATATAATAGAAAAAGTAATTATAAGGAGTTTTATAATGATAGAAAAAATTCTTTTTAAAAATCAGGATTTGGAATATAAAAAGTTTCACACAAAACTTATGCCGGGTATTTCCCCTGACAAAGTTATAGGGGTACGTATACCGATTTTAAGAAAAATCACAAAAGAATACTACGATGCCCTGATAAGAGAAAAATTTTTAAATAAACTTCCGCATAACTATTATGAAGAAAATAATCTTCATGCTTTTTTAATAGCCGAAATAAAAGATTATGACAATTGTATAAAAGAAGTTGATTTATTTTTGCCCTTTGTAGATAACTGGGCAACCTGCGACTCACTCAGACCTAAATGCTTTAAGAAGAATACTGATAAATTGATTTGTAAAATAGATAAGTGGCTTAAATCAGAGCATACATATACTGTCCGTTTTGGGATAGAAATGCTTATGGTGCACTTTTTGGATAATAATTTTAAAAAAGAGTATTTAAAAAAAGTTTCTCAAATCAAAAGTGATGAGTATTATGTAAATATGATGATTGCCTGGTATTTTGCAACTGCTCTTTTTAAAAGATGGGAGGAAACTTTTCCTTATATAAAAGAAAATAAACTTGATATGTGGGTACATAATAAAACCATTCAGAAAGCGATTGAAAGTTACAGAATATCAGATGAGAAAAAAGTGATTTTAAGAAAATTAAAAGTTTGAAACTTAATGTTGAAAAAAATGCAAAAAAATGATACAATGATAGAAAAAGAGGAGAAACAATGTTCGTTTATTTTGATAACAGTGCTACGACAAAAACATATAAAAAAGTTAATGAAGAAATGCTTTTAATGCTTGAGAATGATTTCGGCAATCCGTCTTCCCTTCACAATATGGGGCTAAGAGCAGAAAAAAAGGTTGAGTTTGCAAGAGATAATCTTTCTAAAGCATTAGGGTGTGATGCATCAACGCTTGTTTTTACATCAGGAGGGACAGAGGCTAACAATCTTTGTGTTACAGGGTATTTGAAAAGGAATAAACACGCGGGCAAAAAGATTATCACAACAAGTATTGAGCATGCATCTGTTGCCACTCAGTTTGATTTGTTAAAAGAGCAAGGTTATGATGTAAAGATAATAAATTTCGATAAAGATAAAGGCTTTGATTATGACGCTTTGGAAAATGAGATTGATAACAACACAGCTTTAGTAAGCGTAATGCATGTTAATAATGAAACAGGTTATATATTTGATATAAAAAGAATAAGAGAAAGTATAAATAAAAAAAACAGGAATACATTGCTTCATTGTGACTGTGTCCAGTCTTTTATGAAAGTTCCTTTTAAAATCAAGGATCTGGGTGCCGATATGGTATCGGTAAGTTCTCATAAAATCAACGGACCTAAAGGTGTAGGCGCTGCGTATATTAAAAAAGGTGTTCTGGTTTCACCGATTTTTTATGGTGGAGGTCAGGAACAGGGCTTAAGGAATGGAACTGAAAATACTGTAGGGATATACGGCTTCGGTGTAGCGATAGCGGAGCATCTTAAAACGATGGATGAAGATATATTAAATATGCAGAAAATAAAAGAATATCTTTATTGTAAATTTTCAAAAATGGATAAAGTTCATATAAACACTGATATTAAAAATTCATCGTGTCACATATTAAATGTATCATTTTTAAACTTACGTTCAGAAATTCTTCTTCATACTTTTGAGGGCAAAGATATATATGTTTCAAGTGGTTCTGCTTGTTCTTCCAATTATTCAGGTAAGAAAAAAATTCTTGAAATTATGGGATATGATAAATCTGTATATGACGGTGCAATCCGTTTCAGTTTTGATTCTTTAAATACATTGGAACAAGCCGAATATGCTTTTAATGTTATAGAAAAAGAGGTTGAAATATTAAGAAAGAGGTTAAGGGTATAAATGAACGAAGTACTAATTATAAAATACGGGGAAATCATCTTAAAAGGTTTAAATCGTCCCGTATTTGAGGACAGACTCTTTAAAATTATAAGAAGAAGGCTTAAAGACCTTGGCGAATTTAAAATTACTAAATTTCAGGCAGCTGTCTATATAGAGGCAAAAGAAGATTGCTTTGATTATGACGAAGCGGTAGAAAGGCTAAAAAAAGTTTTTGGTATTTTGTATATCTGTCGGGCAAAAAAATGCGAAAAAGAAATGGAAGCTGTTAAAACACAAGCGCTTTTATCATACGAAGAAGCGTATAGTGAGGGGAAAACTTTTAAAATAGAAGTAAAAAGGCAGGATAAGAGATTTCCTCATAAATCTCCTGAAATACAAAAGATGGTTGGAGATGCTATCTTTGAAAAGCATTATAAAACTGCTAAAGTTGATGTAAAAAATCCTGATATTTCAGTTATGATTGAAATAAGGGAAGAAGGCGCTTATGTTTATGCCAAAAGGGAAAAAGGTCCCGGAGGTCTTCCCGTTGGAATAAATGGTAAATGTGCATTGATGCTGTCAGGCGGAATTGATTCGCCAGTAGCGGGTTATATGATTGCAAAAAGAGGGGTTGAACTTATAGGAGTTCACTTCCATTCTTATCCTTACACATCGGAAAGAGCGAAGGAAAAGGTTATTACTCTGGCAAAGAAACTTAGTGAATATGCAGGAAGAATTGAACTTTTTGTTGTTCCTTTTACTGATATTCAACTTATGATAAACGAAAAAGCCGAGAATGATATGCTTGTTCTTTTAATGAGAAGATATATGATGCGTATAGCCGAAAGAATAGCAGAAGAAAACGGTGCAAAAGCGATTGTAACAGGCGAAAGTCTTGGTCAGGTTGCGTCGCAGACAATAGAAAGTATGACTGTGACGAATGAAGTGGTAAGTATGCCGGTGTTTCGTCCTTTGATAGGAATGGATAAAGAAGAAATAACTTTGATTTCCAGAAAAATTGATACTTTTGAAACATCAATCCAGCCTTATGAAGATTGTTGTACGGTTTTTGTTCCAAAGCATCCTAAAACCAAACCTCGTGTTTCGGAAATAAGAGAAGAAGAATTAAAACTTTCTGATATGGATAAACTTTTAGAAGAAGCAATTAAAAATACTGAAAAGATTATAATAACACGAGGTAATTAGTTTATGATTTGCGAGATAATTTCAGTTGGCACTGAGGTTGTTATGGGTGATATAATAGATACCAATGCGCCCTATCTTTCTAAAGAACTTGTTTCGTTGGGGATTGACACGATGTACAGAACAAGTGTTAAAGATGATGATAAGACAATTTTAGAAGTTTTGAATATAGCCAAAAAAAGAGCTGATTTAATTATAACAATCGGAGGACTTGGTCCGACCTATGACGATTTTACTAAGGAAGAAGTAGCAAAAGTAAATGGCTTGAAACTTGTTCGTTCTGATAAGGCAGAACAAAAAATCAGAGATTATTTTGACAAAACGGGCAGGAAAATGACTGATAATAATTTAAGACAAGCCGATATAATTGAGGGAAGTTTGGCAATAGATAATGATAATGGCACAGCGCCAGGGATTCTTCTTGAAAAAGATAATAAAATTTTTATTTTGTTTCCCGGACCTCCTAACGAACTTATACCAATGTTTGAAAATAAAGTAAAACCTTATCTTAAAGATAAGACAGGTAAGTGTATTTTAGAAAGATGTATTAAACTTTCAGGGATAGGCGAGTCTTATGTCGAAGAAGAACTTAAAGATTTAATTGACAAGGATGAAAAAATTATTATTGCAACTTATGCCAAAGTCGGAGAAGTTCATATTAAAATAACAAGCGAAGGTAAAACCAAACAAGAAGCGGAAGAAAAAATGAAACCGTATTTTGAAAAAATAGAAATTCGTTTTTCTAAATATGTGTATGGATATGATGACGATACTCTTCCTAAAAAAGTTGTCGAGTACCTGAAAGATAAAAATCTTAAAGTCGCTTTTTGTGAGTCCTGCACAGGAGGGTATATATCAAAAACTATTACCGATGTTCCCGGAGCATCTGATGTGTTTGACTGTGGGATGGTAACCTATTCCAATGAGATTAAAACACGCCTTGCCGGTGTTTCGCCGATTGCTCTTAAAAACAACGGTGCAGTATCCGAAGAAGTTGCAACTCAGATGGCAAAAGGAATACGAACTCTCGCAAAAGCAGATATAGGTATAAGTGTTACGGGAATTGCAGGTCCCGGCGGAGGTACCGAAGAAAAACCTGTAGGGCTTGTATATATGGGAATATCCACTAAAAATACAACAGTTACAAAAAAACTTAATTTCAGGGGCAACCGTGAAAAAATAAGACTTTCAACAGTTAACGCTGTGATGTCAACTTTAATAGAATATTTAAAATAGGCACACTTTTGTGTCAAAGAAAGAAGGTAAATAATAATGGCTGAAACAGAAAAAAAGAAAGCACTGGATGCGGCACTTTTACAAATAGAAAAGCAATTTGGTAAAGGCGCTATTATGCGTCTTGGTCAGAATTCAGGTATGAGTGTAGAGGTTATTCCGACAGGTATATTATCAGTCGATATTGCAACAGGAGTGGGCGGAGTTCCAAGAGGAAGAATAGTTGAACTTTACGGTCAGGAATCTTCGGGTAAAACAACAGTTGCGCTACATATTATAGCAGAAACTCAGAAAATGGGCGGAGAAGCAGCTTTTATAGATGCTGAGCATGCTCTTGACCCTGTTTATGCTGAACAACTTGGGGTTGATATTGACTCACTTTTAGTATCTCAGCCTGATAACGGAGAACAGGCTTTAGAAATTGCAGAAGCACTTATAAGAAGTAACGCTATAGATATTATAGTTATTGACTCAGTTGCAGCACTTGTTCCTAAAGATGAAATTGACGGCGAAATGACAGATATTAAAATGGGACTTCATGCAAGACTTATGTCTAAAGCAATGAGAAAATTAACAAGTGTTATCAGTAAATCAAAAACAACCGCTATTTTTATTAATCAGTTAAGAGAAAAAATGTCAACAGGATTTTCTTACGGTCCTACTGAAACTACAACAGGCGGTAAAGCACTTAAGTTCTATTCCACAATGAGAATGGAAGTAAGAAGAATTGAAGCAATAAAAGACGGTGGAGAACTAAAAGGAAACCGTGTTAAAGTTAAAATGGTTAAAAATAAAGTCGCGCCTCCTTTCAAAGAAGCAGAATTTGACCTTATGTTTGGTCAGGGAGCATCTAAATCAGGCTGTCTTATTGACTATGCTGTTAAAGGTGATATAGTCCAGAAAAGTGGTGCATGGTTTAATTACGGCGACACAAAAATCGGGCAGGGCAGAGAAAATGCAAAACGTTTCATTGAAGAAAACCCTGAAATTTACGCTGAAATTGAAGAAAAAGTTCGCGCAATGTTTATAGAGGATAAAAGCAAAGACGGCGAAGAAGAATAATATAATTGGAAATTGGGAATTTGGAGTGCTAAGTAAAAGGCAAAATTGATGTATAGCATAATTTTGCCTTCCTTCATTTCGCATTTCGCACTTCGAATTTCGAATTTTCTTTCATTCCTAATTGAAATAATCTTTTTTTCCAAAAAATATAAAAAAATGCTTGACTTATTATATTATGTGTGATATACTATTTTTGCCTTATGGAAAAAGGTCTTTTTTTATTGTGCCTTTTTCTACAAATTAACCTATGGAGGTGTAACTAATGAGAGTTAAAATTACATTAGCATGTTCAGAATGCAAACAGAGAAATTATGACAAAATCAAAAACAAAAAGAATACCCCTGACAGAATTGAACTTAACAAATACTGCAAATTCTGTAAGAAACACACACTACACAAGGAAACAAAATAGTTTGTGTTCCATTTTAATGTAAGGAGTGTATAAGTTATGATGCAAAAAGCCGGAACTAAAAAAGAAAATAGATTAGTTAAATCAATAAAAGGTACTAAATCAGAATTCAAAAAAATAGTTTGGCCTTCATGGAAACAACTTGTAAATAACACATTGATTGTTATTGCCTTCGTTGTAATATTCAGCGTTTTAATTGCATTACTTGATGTTTTATTCAAGTTCTCTTTTGTACAATGGTTTACAAAATAATAAGGAGGACAGTTAATACTGTAAGTTGTTATGGAAAATGCTAAATGGTATGTTATTCACACTTATTCAGGCTATGAGAATAAGGTGAAAACAAATATAGAAAAAACAGTTGAAAACCGTGAACTTCAGGATAAAATTCTGGAAGTAAGACTTCCTGAAGAAGATGTCGTTGAGGTTAAAGACGGTGTTTCTAAAGAATCAAGAAGAAAGCTTTTCCCTGGTTACCTGTTTGTTAAAATGGTAATGGATAACGAAACATGGTATATTGTAAGGAACACAAGAGGGGTTACAAGTTTTGTAGGCCCTGGTTCCAAACCGGTTCCTCTTACCGATGAGGAAATTGAAAATCTTTGTCTTGAAGAACAAACTTTTGAACTTGATTTCGGAGTTGGTGACAGTGTCAGAATTACTGATGGTCCGCTTACTGACTTTATCGGAGAAGTTCAGTCTGTCGATGAAGAAAATCATAAATTTGTAGTTATGGTTTCTATGTTTGGCAGAGAAACTCCTGTCGAACTTGAATACGGACAGGCAGAAGTACTTTAATTTTAGTTAAATATGCTTTTTAAAAGCGTGTTTATATAGGTTGTATTTCCAAGAGGGAAATGCAGTGGGAGGGTTTAAGAAATCTACCCGAAATTTACCACAGTTTTTAATGGAGGTGTATTACCGTGGCACAGAAAGTTACGGGCTTTATTAAGCTTCAAATCGAAGCAGGAAAAGCAAATCCTGCTCCACCGGTTGGTCCTGCTCTTGGTCAACATGGTGTTAACATTATGCAATTTTGTAAAGAGTTTAATGAAAAAACAAAAAATGATATGGGTCTTGTAATCCCTGTAGTTATTACAGTATATCAGGACAGATCTTTCAGTTTTATCACAAAAACTCCACCGGCTGCAGTGCTTCTTAAGAAAGCATGTAAGATTGACAGCGGTTCTGGTGTACCTAACAAAACTAAGGTTGCTACCATCAGTTCTGAAGAAGTTAGAAAAATTGCAGAACAAAAAATGCCTGACTTAAACGCTGCAAATATCGAATCTGCTATGAGCATGATTGCAGGTACAGCAAGAAGTATGGGTATCGTTGTCAAAGACTAATTAAAGTCAGTCGAAAAGTGGGAGGGGTAACCCCCGAATTTTAACCACAAAGGAGGTTTTTTAAATGAAAAGAGGAAAAAATTATCAAGAAAGTGCAAAACTTATTGATGGAGCAAAACTATATGATGTTGAAGAAGCATGTTCATTAGTTGTAAGTGCTGCTAAAGCAAAATTTGATGAAACTGTTGAAGCACATATAAGACTTGGCGTTGACTCTCGTCATGCAGACCAACAGGTTAGAGGAGCAATCGTACTTCCTCACGGAACAGGTAAAGTGCCTAAAGTGTTGGTATTTGCTAAAGGCGATAAAGCCAAAGAAGCAGAAGAAAATGGTGCAGATTTCGTAGGTGCTGAAGAATTAGTTGCTAAAATTCAGGGCGAAAACTGGTTTGATTTTGACGTTATCGTTGCAACACCTGATATGATGGGTGTTGTTGGTAGAATAGGTAAAGTTTTAGGTCCTAAAGGTTTAATGCCTAACCCTAAAGCAGGTACTGTTACTATGGACGTTGCAAAAGCAATCGCTGAATTAAAAAGCGGTAAAATCGAATACCGTCTTGACAAAACAAACATTATTCACTGCCCAATCGGTAAAGTATCATTCGGTAAAGAAAAAATCGCTGATAACTTTAACGCATTAATCGGTGCTATTATCAAGGCTAAACCTGCTGCTGCAAAAGGTCAGTACTTAAAGAGTGTTGCAATTGCATCAACAATGGGACCTGGTATAAAAATAAATAACGCTAAATTAACAGATTAGTATTGACAAGATAAAGTTTGTCTGATATAATCAATATGTTATCAATCCGAAGACGATAGGTGGAGTATTCCGTAAATCCTATTGAGGAATGGCATTTAGTTTTAGTTTAACTACAATCCCTTTCTGAGTGTTTTCGGAAAGGGATTTTGTTTATATCAACACATCTTTTTACTGGAGGTGAAACGAATGGCAAGTGCAAAAATTTTAGAATCTAAAAAACAAGTTGTTGCAGAACTTAATGAAAAAATTAAAAACGCAACTGCAGGTGTTTTAGTTGATTACCAAGGCTTAACAGTTGAAGAAGATACTGACTTAAGAAGAAAATTAAGAGAAGCCGGCGTAGAATACAAAGTTATTAAAAACACACTTATCAAATTAGCATTACAGGGCACAGGCTTAGAAAACTTAAGCGAATGTTTGGAAAGACCAACTGCTTTAGCATTGGCAAATGATGAAGTAATCGCTGCAAAAGTTTTAGGTGACTATGCAAAAGGTAATGAAAAACTTGAAGTTAAAATGGGATTTTTAGACGGAGACGTTATGTCTAAAGACGAAGTTATTGCTTTAGGTAAAATTCCTGGCAAAGATACTCTTATTGCTCAGGTTGCATGCGGACTTAACTCACCACTTACAAAATTGGCTGTTGTTTTAGGTCAGGTTGCAGAAAAACAAGCTTCAGAAGAAGCGTAAATTTAAAAATTAAACTATAAAATAAAATTTTTGGAGGTAAAGAAAATGAGTGAAATTGTTACAAAAATCTTAGACGAAATCAAAGAATTAAAAGTTTTAGAATTAAACGAATTAGTAAAGGCTATTGAAGAAGAATTTGGTGTAAGCGCTGCTGCTATGGCTGTTGCTGCTCCTGCTGCTGGCGGTGCAGTTGCTGATGCTGGTGCTGAAAAAACTGAATTTGACGTTGTTATGACATCTTTTGGTGACAAGAAATTAGACGTTATCAAAGTTGTTAGAGAAATCACAGGCTTAGGCTTAAAAGAAGCTAAAGAAATGGTAGAAGGCGTTCCTGCTACTGTTAAAGAAGCAGCTTCTAAAGAAGACGCTGAAGCAATTAAAGAAAAATTAACTGCTGCAGGCGCTGCTGTTGAATTAAAATAATAATTTAACATTTAAGCCGTCGGATAACTTTCCGACGGCTTCAAACCCCTTTCCGAGTATGGAAAGGGGTTTTTGTAATTACAAAACGAATGGACGCAAAAGGGACAGACCCCATTCCGTCCTTTTTTTGGACGTTTTAGGGTCTGTCCCTTTTGCGTCCATTTTGATTATGAGTTAAAATGGAGGGAACGCATTTATGCGTTGTGCTAAAACGAAATGGATAATAAATGACGAATGATGAAAAATGAATAATTAATGTAGGAAACTTGTATAATAAAAATGGACTACCAAAAGAGTGAAAATATGATATAATATTTTCAGGAGAGTGAACACAATGGAAAGAAAAGTGAATTACACAAAGGAGTTCAAAATTCAAGCGTGTGAATTG